>JBATNB010000139.1:0-1949 GCA_049290135.1 Rhizobiaceae bacterium | reverse complement strand
CGCCATGCCGTCGCCCGGCGTCCAGTCGATGAGCCAGGTCCCGCCCGCTGCCGGCATGGCGAAGCGGCCATCCTCGCCGGCCTGCGTTTCATGCGCGCTCCCGTCCGGGGCCACAAAGGCGACGGTGGCGCCAGGCCCGGCATTGCCCGAAAGCGTCAGCACCGGCGCGACGCCGACCAGCGGCAGCAGCGGGTCGATGAAGAGGCCTCCCGGCGATTCCGGCTGCGCGAACGCGACCGTCGTCGCCGTCGGCTCGGGGGTCGTGATCCTGAACCCGTCCGGCGCAATGGCGGTGAAAGCCAGTTCGCCGGCGGCGCTGATCTCGCGTTCGGCATTTCCCAGCGCGAGACGGAAATTGGCAAAGCCGGCGATGTTCGACGTCCGGCGTATCGGGTCGCGCCCGGATTGTGCCAGTTCCACCACCAGGCCGGCATAGGGCCGCTCGCCCAGATCGAAGCGGCCATTGCGGTTGCTGTCGCGGAAGGCAAAGCGCGAAATGTTGATCCCGTCATTCTCGCCGGGGTCATCGCCCGCCGGCGCGCAGCCGCCGAGGAGGAAGACCCCGAGCACGAACACGGCAACCGGAGGCATCGCCCCGATTGCCGTGCGACCGGCAGGCCGGTCATTGCTCGACATCACGTCCGCGTCTCCCGCGTCGCGATCAACCTTCCTGGCCGCCGTTGATCCCGCCGTTGGCGGTGCCGCCGTTGGCGGTGCCACCGTTGATGCCGCCATTGGCAGTGCCGCCGTTCGCGCCGCCATTGTCTCCGCCGTTGCCTTCCTCATTCATACGGCCTTTGCCGGGGCTGAAGACCCAGTCGCCCTCGCCGCCGCACAACGGCACATTCGGCGGGCACCAGCGTTCGACATTGGCAACGGCATTGCTCGATGCGAAGCCGAGCATCGACAAGGCGAAGGCGCCGAGGGCGAGCAAGGCAATGGTTTTCCGGTTCCGGTTCATGGTCATACCTCTGCTGATGGCCTGCCCCCGCACGGCCGACGTCCACACCATTGCGCGTTTGCGGCTATTCTGTGAAGTGCGTTTCGCCCCGTCGCCGGTTTCGCGGCCGCATCGCCTCCGGAACCGCCGGGCCGATCGGTCCGCCCGGTGGCGGCGGAAACCGACCGTCGCTTTCGCGGCATTCCGCGACGGAAAGTCGGGCGGACGCGCAGTCCCGGCAGCCTAGGCTCGCGGTCACAGGAAACGGCCCGAACGCCATGGAACAATTCGATTTCATCATTGTCGGAGCCGGCTCCGCCGGCAGCGTGCTCGCCGAACGGCTGACCGCGTCGGGCCGCCACCGGGTCCTTCTTCTGGAAGCCGGCGGATCGGATCGCCGCTTCTTCATCGCCATGCCGCTCGGCTACGGCAAGACGTTCTTCGATCCCGCCGTAAACTGGATGTACCGCACCGAGCCGGATCCCGGCCTTGCCGGCAATGTCGACTATTGGCCGCGCGGCAAGGTGCTCGGCGGCTCGTCCTCCATCAATGCGATGGTGTGGATACGCGGCGCGGCGGAGGATTATGACGACTGGGAGGCGGCCGGCAATCCCGGCTGGGGCCGCGACGCCATGGCCGCGGCGTTCCAGGCGCTGGAGGATTGCGAGCGCCCCGCCCCCGGTCGCGGCAAGGGCGGGCCGGTGCGGGTCACCCGCATCGACAACGCCATCCATCCGCTGACCCGCCGCTACATCGAGGCGGCGCGGCAGGCAGGCCTGCCGGACAATCCCGATTTCAATGGCGCCTCGCAGGAGGGCGTCGGGCTCTACGAGATCAACACCAAGGCCGGCCGCCGCGTTTCCGGCGCGACCGCCTTCCTGCGGCCGGCGATGAAGCGGTCGAACCTCGTGGTTCGCACCGGCGCGCTGGTCTCGCGCATTCTGTTCGACGGGACCCGCGCGACCGGGGTGGAATACCGGATCGGCGCGACGACCCGTCAGGCCCGCGC
>JBATNB010000138.1:0-3100 GCA_049290135.1 Rhizobiaceae bacterium | reverse complement strand
TTGTGGGCGCCCGCCGCCGCGCAGGCGCCGGCGATCACCGACAGCAGGCGCGGATGGTCCGGCGCCAGCACGGTGATCTCGGTCACGCCGTGGAAGTCACGGGTGCGCACCTCGATGGCCGTCGGCTGCGCGGACACGGCGGCGGCGCGCAGCAATTGCGCATGGCGCAGCTGATCCTCGAACGGCACCGTCAGGAGGTAATTGTCATAGTGCAGCGCCACGAGGCGAGCGGCCTCCTGCGCCGGCAAGGCCGCGAGGCCTTCGGTCAGGCGGTCGCGTGCCTCGCGGGCACGCTCGGCGCGGCTCATTTCGGAGAAGCCGCCGGTCAGGAGAAGTTCCGTCTCGTAGTAGAGCGTGCGCAGCAGCTGGCCTTTCCAGCCATTCCACACGCCCGGACCGACGCCACGGATGTCGCACACGGTCAACACGAGCAGCAGCTTCAGGCGTTCGACCGATTGCACCACGGCGGCGAAGTCGCTGATCGTCTTGCGATCATTGAGGTCGCGCGTCTGCGCTGTCATCGACATGTCGAGATGGTGCTCGATCAGCCAGGCGATCGCGTCGGTCTCGGCCGGCGAGAAGCCCATGGCCGGGCAGATGCGCCGGGCAATGCGGCCGCCGGCTTCGGAATGATCCTCCGGCCGGCCCTTGGCGATGTCATGCAGGAGCACCGCCACATAGAGCAGCGCGCGCTGCGTCTTCAGCCCGGGCATCAGCTTGTGCGCCAGCGGATGGGATTTGGCGCCGTCGCCGCGCTCGATCTCGGCCAGCACGCCGACACATCGCAGCAGGTGTTCGTCGACCGTGTAGTGATGGTACATGTTGAACTGCATCATCGCGACAATCCGGCCGAAATCGGGGATGATGCGGCCGAGCAGTCCGGCCTCGTTCATGCGGCGCAGATTGAGTTCGGGATCGCGGCGCGAGGTCAGGATGTCGAGGAACAAGCGATTGGCCTCGGCATCGCGGCGCATGTCGCGGTTGACGAGATCGAGCGAGCGCGTGACCAGCTTCATGGCGTCGGAATGGAATTCCAGGCCGTGGCGGTCGGCAAACCAGAACAGCCGGATCAGATTGACCGGATCGCGCCGGAAGACTTCCGGATCGGCCACCGAGATGCGCTGATTGTCGATGATGAAGTCGGTCGTGCCGGCAAGCTTGCGGCGGCGGCGCGAAAAGGTGCGGAAGATCCGGCTGAACCCGGGCTGCTCGCGCGCCTCCTCCTCCTCCAGCGCGGTGCAGAAGATGCGGGTGAGATCGCCGACATCCTTGGCGTGGGTGAAATAGTCCTTCATGAACCGCTCGACCGCCGACAGCCCGGGCGACGGCGCATAGTTCATGCGCCGGGCGATCTCGCGCTGCAGGTCGAAATGCAGCCGTTCCTCGGCCTTGCCAGTGGAAAAATGCATGTGGCAGCGGACCGTCCACAGGAAGTCCTCGGCCTGGCGGAAATGGCGGTATTCCTCGGCCGTGAACACGCCCTTGGCCACGAGTTCGTCGCCGGTGCGCACCCGATAGAAATATTTGCCGATCCAGAACAGCGTGTGCAGGTCGCGCAGGCCGCCCTTGCCATCCTTGAGGTTGGGTTCCACCAGGTAGCGGCTTTCCCCGGCCTTGCGGTGGCGCTCGTCGCGCTCGGCGAGCTTGGCGACGACGAATTCGTGCCCGGTCCCGGACGCGACCTCGGCATCGAAGCGGGCCACGAGTTCGTCGAACAGGGCGCGGTCGCCAAGCACGTGCCGGGCTTCCAGCACCGCGGTGCGAATGGTGATGTCGGCCTGCGCCTGGCGGATGCACTCGTCGACGCTACGGGTGGAATGGCCGACCTTGAGGCCGAGGTCCCACAGCATGTAGAGGATGTACTCGACCACCTGCTCGCCCCAGGGCGTCTGCTTCCACGGCAGCAGGAACAGGAGGTCGATGTCGGAGCCGGGGGCCAGCGTGCCGCGGCCATATCCGCCGACCGCCACAACTGCCAGGCGTTCGGCCGCCGAGGGGTTTTGCGAACGATAGACATGCGCGGTGACGAAACCGCACAGGGCCTTGAGGATTTCGTCCATCAAGTGGGACAGCCCGACGGCGCAGGCCGTGCCGTCGCCATCGTCGTTCAGCATGGCCTCGGCGGCGTCGCGCCCGTCGCGCAGCGCCTGCTTCAGGTGTGCAAGCACCGCCGCGCGAACCTTCGGCGACGAGCCATCGCTGTCGCGGGCGAGCGCGCCGAGCCCCGCGGCAAGCGCCGCGCCGTCGATGATGGCGTTGAATCGGTCTGTCTGGCGGGTCATGGGCGCGCGTTTTCGCCGCGTCTATAGCGCGATTTGGCAGCGCATTGGAATGGTGCGCCTCAGGCCAGGCCCTTGAGCCGATAGAGCGCGTCGAGGGCCTCGCGCGGGGTCATCTCGTCGGGATGCAGGCTTTCGAGCGCCGCGCGCAGATCGTCCGGCTTCGAGGGGAGAGCGGGCGCCTTGCGCACCGCGGCGGTGAACAGCGGCAGATCGTCGACGATCCGGCCGCGCTCGACCACGGCATCGGCGCTCTCCAGCCGCTTGAGCACATCGCGGGCCCGATCGATGACGGCCGCGGGCAGGCCGGCCAGGCGCGCCACCTGCACGCCGTAGGACCGATCGGCGGCGCCTTGCCCGACCTCGTGCAGGAACACCACGTCGCCGTCCCATTCGCGCACCTTCATGGTGACGTTCGACAGCCGCGACAGCGTTTCGGCCAGCGCGGTCATCTCGTGGAAATGCGTGGCGAAGATCGCCCGGCAGCGATTGACCTCGTGCAGATGCTCGATGGCCGCCCAGGCGATCGACAGGCCGTCGAATGTCGCGGTGCCGCGGCCGATCTCGTCGAGGATGACGAGGGCGCGCTCGCCGGCCTGGTTCAGGATCGCCGCGGTCTCGACCATCTCGACCATGAAGGTGGAGCGGCCGCGCGCCAGATCGTCGGAGGCGCCGACGCGCGAGAACAGCTGGTCGACGACGCCGACATGGGCGTCGCGGGCCGGCACGAACGCCCCGGCCTGCGCCAGGATGGCGATCAGCGCGTTCTGGCGCAGGAAGGTCGACTTGCCGCCCATGTTCGGGCCGGTCAGCAGCCAGAT
>JBATNB010000137.1:0-4178 GCA_049290135.1 Rhizobiaceae bacterium | reverse complement strand
GGCGAGAATGGCGCCTTCGAGCGCGGCAGGGTCCATGGCGCGCAACGGCCCGGCGATCGGGATGCGCACCAGGTTTTCCGAGCCGATCCCGGAGAACCAGATCGCGCGGTCGATGGAGGAATGGGCTTCGCCGGAGGCGTAGACGCGCAGGCGCGGGGCGCCGGAAAGGCCGGCGCTGTTGCCCGCATGGTCGAGCGCGCGCTCGCGCATGACCAGGACGGCGGCCAACGTTGCCGACGAGGCGGAATCCTGGATCACGCCCGAGAACGTCTCCGGCAGGCCGGTGGCCTGGCGCAGCCATTCCAGCATGCGCGTCTCGAGTTCGGTCGCCGCCGGGGAGGTCTGCCACAGCATGCACTGGGCGCCGATGGCATCGACGAGATGCTCGGCGATGACTGATTCGGGCGCGGCGTTGGCAGGAAAGTAGGCAAAGAAGCGCGGGTGCTGCCAATGCGTCATGCCCGGCATGATGATGGAGTCGAAATCGTCGAGGATGCGGTCGAACGGCTCGGCCGATTCCGGCGCCGACGCGGGAAGCCGGCGGAGCGTCTCGCCGGGCTTCAGCGGCGCGCGGACCTTGCCGAGAGCGACGTTGCGCCGGTAGTCGGCGCCCCATTTTGCCGCCGAAACCGCCCTTCGTTCGAATTCGTCCCAATCCATCAAGGTTTTCCCAATGCCGGACTGCGCATCTATCCTTCGGCCCTGGTGACCGCAACTGCATATTCGGAAACGAAAATTCGGTGAAGAATATTCGAACTTGCTGTTGAACCAGCGCCCCGTGCGTGACACAGTGGCAACGGGCGAAAAGGGGTTGAACATGCAGAACGGCAAACCGGGATCGGGATCCGGGAAACCGTTGCCTGCGCGTGCAAGCGCGCATGGCGGTGTCGCCGCCCTCGAGCGAGGGTTGGCCTTGATATCGGTTCTCGACTACGGCGTGGGCATCGGGCTGTCGGAAGCGTCGCGCCGGGCCGGGCTGAACAAGACGACGGCGTTCCGGCTGCTCAAGTCGCTGGTGCGGCTGGGGTTTGTCCATCGCGACGAGCGCGACGCCTATACGCTGGGGCCTGCGATCCTGGCGCTTGCCGAGTCCCACCCCCAGCACAAGGCCCGGAAGACGCGCTGAAGCCGCGTCAATCCGTCCCTGCGCGCCGGTCTGGCAAAACACATAGGCGCGACGATATGTGTATTGTTTTCGCCATTCAAGCTCCTAAGATGCGCGCGTCGCCAGGGAGGATAAGATGGCACATATCGTCGTTCTCGGAGCGGGACTCGGCGGGTCGATCATGGCCTACGAGATGAAGGACCAGTTGCGTCCTGAAGACCGCATCACCGTCGTCACCAAGGATCCCAAATACCATTTCGTGCCGTCCAACCCGTGGATTCCGGTGGGCTGGCGCAAGCGGGATGACATTTCGGTCGACCTGGGTCCGACTTTCGCCAAGAAGGGCATCGGCTTCAAGCCGGTTGCCGCCAAGAAGCTTCACGCGGAGGAAAACCGCATCGAACTGGTCGACGGTTCGTCGGTCGACTATGACTATCTCGTCATCGCCACCGGCCCGGACCTCGCGTTCGACGAAATCGAGGGCCTCGGCCCGCATGGCGGCTTCACCCAGTCCATCTGCCACATCGACCACGCGGAAAAGGCACATGACGCGTTCGAGGAGTTCTGCAAGAACCCCGGACCGATCATCATCGGCGCGGTGCAGGGCGCGTCCTGCTACGGGCCGGCCTACGAGTTCACCTTCATCCTCGACACCGAGCTGCGTCGCCGCCGCATCCGCGACAAGGTGCCGATGACCTTCGTCACCTCCGAGCCGTATATCGGGCATCTCGGGCTCGATGGCGTCGGCGACACCAAGGGCCTGCTCGAAAGCGAAATGCGCGACCATCACATCAAGTGGATGACATCCACGCGGGTGAAGAAGGTCGAGCAGGGCAAGATGACCGTCGAGGAGATCAACGACGACGGCACGGTGAAGGCGGAGAAGGAACTGCCGTTCGGTTTCTCCATGATGCTGCCGGCGTTCCGCGGCATCGAACCGGTCCGCGGCATCGAGGGCCTGTCCAATCCGCGCGGCTTCACCATCGTCGACAAGCACCAGCAGAACCCGAAGTACAAGAACATCTTCGCGGTCGGCGTTTGCGTCGCCATCCCGCCGATGGGTCCCACTCCGGTGCCGTGCGGCGTGCCGAAGACCGGGTTCATGATCGAGTCCATGGTCACCGCGACGGCCAAGAACCTCGGCCAGATCCTGCGTGGCCAGGCGCCGAAGCACCAGGGCACGTGGAACGCGGTCTGCCTGGCCGATTTCGGCGACAGCGGCGTGGCCTTCGTGGCACAGCCGCAGATCCCGCCGCGCAATCTCAACTGGGCCTCCTCGGGCAAGTGGGTGCACGCGGCCAAGATCGCGTTCGAGAAGTACTTCATCCGCAAGCTGCGCAAGGGCACGAGCGAACCGCTCTATGAAAAGGCGTTCCTCGATCTCGTCGGCATCGGCAAGCTCAAGGAAGTCCGGACCGACGACTGATTGCCGCCGGCGGCTGGTCCGCCCTGAACACACGAAACCGCGATGCGGCCGCCGCATCGCGGTTTTTTTCATCCGCGCGGCGTCGCTGAACGTATCGGTTGGCAGGAAACGCCAAAGGACCATTCCATGCGCCAGATGATTGCCGCCTATGCCGGCGGAATGACCGCATTTCTCGCCATCGATGCCATCTGGCTGTCGATCATGGGACCGCGCTTCTACAAGCCCATGCTCGGCGACCTGGTGCTCGAGCGGTTTTCCGTGCCGCCGGCAATCGCGTTCTATCTGATCTACGGGGTCGGGCTGACGGCGTTCGCGATCATGCCCGCCGTCACGGCCGGCCGGCCGGCAAGCGCGGCGCTGACCGGCGCGCTGTTCGGCTTCGTGGCCTATGCGACCTATGACCTGACCAACCAGGCGACGCTGCGCAACTGGCCGCTCACGCTGACCATTGTCGACATGATCTGGGGCGCGGTGCTCTCGGGCCTTGCCGCCTATGCCGGGTACCAGGTCGCTTCACGGTTTTGACCACGGGAAAAACACCGGCACCCTGGCCTTGTAGGCGGCGAACGCCGCCGGCCGGCTGCGTCGCAGGTGGGCCTCCAGATGCGGCACGCCGGATGCATGGCGCAGCAGCGCATACATGAGGATCGGCGCGGCAAGCGCGACCAGGCCATTGAGCGCAAGCCCGCCGAGCAGCGGCCAGGCCAGCCAGAACACCCATTCGAAGACATAGTTCGGATGCCTTGACCAGGACCACAGGCCCTTGTCGCAGATGGCGTTGCCGCCCGCGTTGGCGGCGCGGAACCGTTCCATCTGCCGGTCGGCGGTGAAGGAGCCAAGGAGGCCGACGGCGGCCGATGCCGCGCCGGCCATGTCGGCGATGCCGAGCGGCCCGGTCCGCAACGCAGCGGCGACGACGGCAACGACAAGGACGAAGCCGCACAGCGCCTGGACCTGAAGGAACAGGTGGAGGCGGCGCGGCGCCGCCTTTCCCCAGCCTGCCAGAAGATGCGCATAGCGGGGATCGGCGCCGTGCCGAACCGAACGGGCGAGGATGTGCCCGCCGAGGCGCAGCGTCCAGGCCGCCATCAGCGCGGCTGCGAGCCACTGGCGGCCGGTCGGCGCGCTCGCAGTGGCAAGAAGGATCGCGGCGGTGGCGGCAAGTCCTGTCGCCCCCGACCAGACGGCGTCGATGAAGCCGGTCCGGCCGGTGCGCAGGGCGAAGCTCGCCACCCCCGCCATCACGACGGCAAGGGCGATGGCGCAGAAGACCAGTACCGCGATCACAGGCCGATGAAGGGCTGGACAAGCCGGCCGATGAGGCCACGGGGCCGCATCCGGCCTTCGATCGAGGCGATGCAGATGCAGGTTTCGCCCGCCTCGACGACGGGCATGTGCTCGCTGTCCTCGTCCTCGGCGGCGAAATCGCCAGGCCCGAAGCGGCCATGCTCGTCGGCGAACGCGCCGCAAAGAACCTGGGTGAACTCGGAGCCGGAATGGCCGTGCACGGGCATGGTGCGCCCGGGGGCGATGGACAGAAGCACGAGCGACACGCCGCGGTCCTCCGGAACGTCGATGCGCGCCACCTTCATGCCCGGACCCATCCAGCGCCATTTGCCGATGGCGCGCCCGGCGAGCGCCGCGGGC
>JBATNB010000136.1:0-8699 GCA_049290135.1 Rhizobiaceae bacterium | reverse complement strand
GGTTGAAGGGGCGCCATTTCCCCTCCCCCTTGTGGGGAGGGGCAAGGGGTGGGGGTATTGCGGGCACGGCCCGTCGTTTCGTCATTCCGGGGCGGGGCGGAGACCCGAACCCGGAATGACGAGGGAGGGGCGTCTGTTTCTCTCCCCCGATCCGAGCGGACATCTCGCCGCCGCCCGGCCCCGGGGACCGGCCGGATGCGCGGGCGCGACGGGTTTGAAAAAGTCCGCGGCCGGGCGATTCCGTTCGGCCGCGAAACCCACTAAGGAAGGCCGTCTTGAACGCGAACCCGACCGTCCTTGCCTATCTGCTCCTGGCCTTGACCACCCTGTTCTGGGGCGGCAACTCGGTCGCCGGGCGCATGGCCGTGGGCGAAATCTCGCCGATGCTGCTGACCGCCGGGCGCTGGGGCATCGCCTTCCTGATCCTGGCGGCGCTCGGTTGGCGCGAGATCAGGGCCGAGGCGGCCACGATCCGGGCAAACCGGCTCTGGCTCGCGGTGATGGCCTTCATCGGCTTCGCCTTCTTCAACATCTGCCTCTACATCGCGCTGCACTACACGACCGCGGTCAATTCCTCGGTGTTGCAGGCCGCCATGCCGGTCTTCGTCTTCGCCGCGAGCTATTTCTGGCATGGCCAGCGCACCCGCGCCGGGCAGATCGTCGGCTTCGTCGTCACCCTGGCCGGCGTCGCGGTGATCGCCGCGGAGGGATCGCTTTCGACATTCGCGACAATGTCGTTCAACCCGGGCGACCTGCTGGTGATCGGCGCGATCGCCGTCTACGGGCTCTACACGGTGGCGCTGCGCGACAAGCCGGCGCTGCACTGGAAGAGCCTGATGGCGGCGCTGACCGCGCTGGCCTTCCTGACCTCCCTGCCCTTCGCCATCGCCGAGGCGGCGCTTGGCTACGCGCAGGCGCCGACGCCGACCGGCTGGGCGCTTCTGGCCTATACCGCGATCTTCCCCTCCATCCTGGCGCAGGTGTTCTGGATTCGCGGCAACGAACTGATCGGCGCCAACCGCGCCGGCCTGTTCATCAATCTGGTCCCGGTGTTCGGCACGCTGCTGGCGATCCTCATCCTCGGCGAGCGGCTGCACGGCTACCACGCCGTGGCGCTGGCCCTGGTGATGGGCGGCATCGCCATCGCCGAAAAACGCAAAGGGCGCTGATCAGAAGGTTTTCGGCAGACCGGCGGCTTTCAGCAGGTCATTGGCAAGATGTCGGGATTTGGAATTGTTGTCGATGGTCAGCTTCCGACCGGTCGCCGGGTTCTGCCAGATCTCATGATCGCCTCGCGCTTGCCAGAGGAATACCCAACCGGCCGCGCTGAGCAATCTCTTGAGTTCGACGGCGATTCTCGCCACGGGCGAATCCTCGAGAAACAATCACCGCATGTCACGCCGCGTCGACGTAGGGATGGCTCGTCGTCACCAGCTCGATGTCGATGCCGCCGTCGAACTCACCCTCGAGCAGATCCTGCGCGAGAGCCGGCAACTTCTTCTGCAGGGCTTCCAGCGTCTCCGCCTCGGTGAAAAGGCCGATATCCCCATCGGCTTGCGCGGCCCAGACCTGGGCGTCGTCGTCCCAGAAGGCGCGAACCGTGATTTTCAGCCGCTTGCTCATGCCGGAAGGATAGCAGGACGAACAGAAATGAAAAGGCGCGCCGGATGACGCGCCGTCTTCAACTTCGGGTCGGCGGGAACTCACACCGCCTCGACGTCGAACACCAGCGGCTTGGCCGACAGGATCGCCGGATGCGCCCGCACCTGGTCGAGCACTGCCGCCGGGAACGGCTCGTCGAGATAGAGCAGCGCGATGGCGTCGCCGCCGGGCCGGTCGCGGCCGAGCGAGAAATTGGCGATGTTGATCCTGTTCTCGCCGCACACCGTGCCGAGCAGGCCGATGATGCCCGGCGCGTCGGCGTTGGTGGTGTAGAGCATGTGATGGCCGACCTCGGCGTCGAGATTGATGCCCTTGATCTGGATGAAGCGCGGCTTGCCGTCGGAAAAGCAGGTGCCGGCGATGGTGCGGACGCGATCCGTGGTGGTCACGCGCAGCATGATGTAGCCGTCGAACACGCCGGTCTTGTCGCGCTTGACCTCCGAGACGATGATGCCGCGCTCCTTCACCATGATCGGCGCCGACACCATGTTGACGTCCGACACCTGCGAGCGGATGAGGCCGGCGAGCGCCGCGCTCATCAGCGCCCTGGTGTTCATCTGCGCCGTGGCGCCGTCGAAGATGATCTCGACCTCCTTGATCGGCTCCTCGGTGACCTGGCCGACGAAGGCGCCGAGCACGTCGGCGAGCTTGACGAACGGCTTCAGGCGCGGCGCTTCCTCCGCCGTGATCGACGGCATGTTGATGGCGTTGGATACCGCGCCGCGCACCAGATAATCGGCCATCTGCTCGGCGATCTGCAGCGCGACATTCTCCTGCGCCTCCGTGGTGGAGGCGCCCAGATGCGGTGTGCACACGACATTGGGGAACGAGAACAGCGCATTGTCGGTGGCCGGCTCGACCTCGAACACGTCGATGCCGGCGCCGCCCACCTTGCCGCTCTCCAGCCCCTCGATCAGATCGGCCTCCACGACAAGGCCGCCGCGGGCGCAATTGATGATGCGCACGCCCTTCTTCATCTTCGCGATGGCCGCCTTGTCGATGATGCCGCGGGTCTTGTCGGTAAGCGGCGTGTGCAGGGTGATGAAATCGGCGCGCTGAAACAGCGTGTCGAGGTCGACCTTGACGACGCCGAGTTCCTCCGCCCGCTCCTCCGACAGGAACGGATCGAAGGCCACCACATGCATTTTCAGGCCGATGGCGCGCGCCGCGACGATGGAGCCGATGTTGCCGCAGCCGATGAGGCCGAGCGTCTTGCCGGTGATCTCCACCCCCATGAAGCGGTTCTTCTCCCACTTGCCGGCCTTGGTGGAGCGGTCGGCCTCCGGCATGTCGCGGGCAACCGCGAACATCATCGCGATGGCGTGCTCGGCGGTGGTGATGGAATTGCCGAACGGCGTGTTCATGACGATGATGCCGCGGCGCGAGGCGGCCGGGATGTCGACATTGTCGACGCCGATGCCGGCGCGTCCGATCACCTTGAGGCGCGACGCCCGCGCGATCAGCTTCTCCGTGACCTTGGTGGCCGAGCGGATCGCCAGGCCGTCATACTGGTCGATGATCTCGAGCAGGCGGTCCTTGTCCTTGCCGAGATCGGGCAAATAGTCGACCTCGACGCCGCGATCCCTGAAGATCTGCACGGCGGTGGGGGAAAGCTTGTCGGAAACGAGAACGCGGGGCGCCATCATGGCCTCCTGTGCTGAACGGTCGAAGGGAAAGGGCTCGCGGCCGCGCCGCGAGCCAGGCAGGGATCAGGCGGCCGGCTTCAGCGCCGCCTTCTGCGTGGCGAACGCCCAGTCGAGCCATGGCAGCAGTGCCGCGACGTCGCCCTGTTCCACCGTTGCGCCGGTCCAGATCCTGAGACCGGCCGGAGCATCGCGATAGGCCCCGATGTCGTAGGCCACCCCCTCCTTGTCGAGGAGCGCGACGAGGCCCTTGGCGAAGGCCTCCTGGCCTTCGGGGTCAAGCGCCCGGACGTCCGGGTCGGTGATGACGAGGCAGACCGAAGTGTTCGACCGCGTCGCCGGATCGACGGCAAGGTGGCCGATCCACGGACGCGAGCGCACGAAGGCGTCAAGCGTCGCGGCGTTGGCGTCGGCGCGGGCGACAAGCCCGTCGAGCCCGCCGGCCGAACGCGCCCATTCAAGCGCGTCGACATAGTCCTCCACCGCCATCATCGACGGCGTGTTGATGGTCTCGCCCTTGAAGATGCCCTCGATCAGCCTGCCGCCCGAGGTGAGCCGGAAGATCTTCGGCAGCGGCCAGACCGGCTTGTGGGTTTCCAGCCGCTCCACCGCGCGCGGCGACAGGACCAGCATGCCGTGCGCGCCCTCGCCGCCGAGCACCTTCTGCCAGGAGAAGGTGACGACATCGAGCCTGGAAAAGTCGAGGCGCTGCGCGAAGGCCGCCGAGGTGGCGTCGCAGATGGTCAGGCCCTGGCGATCGGCCGGGATGAAGGTGGCATCGGGGACGCGCACGCCCGAGGTCGTGCCGTTCCAGGTGAAGACGACATCGCGGTTGAAATCGACCGCCGACAGGTCGGGCAGTTCGCCGTAGGGCGCCGTGAAGACGCGCACGTCGGCAAGCTTCAGCTGTTTCGTGACATCGGTCACCCAGCCTTCGCCGAAGGATTCCCACGCCAGCATGTCGACGCCGCGCGCGCCGAGCAGCGACCACAACGCCATCTCGACCGCTCCGGTATCGGAGGCCGGCACGATGCCGATGCGATGGCTGTCGGGAACGTTCAGGACCTCGCGGGTGAGCGCGATGGCGCGTTCGAGCCGCGCCTTGCCGACCTTGGCGCGATGCGAGCGGCCAAGCGGCGCGCCGGCAATGGCCTGTGGCGTCCAGCCGGGACGCTTGGCGCAGGGACCTGAGGAGAAATTGGGGGACGCCGGACGCACGTCCGGCCTGGCGATCGCTGTCATCATCCTATCCTTCCAGATAGCTCGCCCCTCGTTGGGGAGGGGTGGCCCGGGGACGGCGCTACAGAATCGGCAGGCGGCGGTCAAGCCGGTTTCGCACCTGCACAAGAAAATGTCGCAGGCGCAACACGGACAAACGAAAACGGCGGGCTCGCGCCCGCCGCTGTTTCAACCCGATCGGATCGATCTCACCACAGTTCGTAGCGGAAGCCGAGCCGCACCTGGTGCTGGCTGTAGCCGCCATCGGTGCCCTGGGTGCCGGTGGCACCGGCGCCGGCCGAGGCCGCGTCGAAGGCAAACATCGGGCCGCCGGCGACGCGGGTGTACTTGTAGCCGAGGTCGAGCTTGGTGTTCTTGGTCAGGTCGTAGCTCACACCCGCCATCAGCGCCCAGGTGAAGCGCCAGGAATCAAGCCCCGCATGCGTGGTCTGGCCGATATAGGCCGGGGCCGGGCAGGCGCCGATGCCATTGACGCAATAGGTGTCGTTGGTCAGCGTGTCCCACTTCATGTAGGTCAGACCGGCGCCGGCGCCGACATAGGGCGTCAGGTGGGCGATGGTGCCGAGGTCGGCATAGCCGTTGATCATCGTCGTATAGGCGGTGAAGGTCGCCGCGTCGTCGGAGCGGCAACTCGTCCCGGCATAGGCCGGATCGACGAGCGGATCGATGCAGGGCAGCGCGCTCGCGGTCGTGCCGGCGAACGAACCGGTGAAATAATCCAGCGTCGCGTCGGCCCGCACCCAGTCGGTGAAGCGGTAGCCGAAGCCGCCGGAGAGATAGAGGTTGGTGGAGATCGCCTCGGTGGCGAACGCGTTGGTCGAGTAGGTTCCGGTCCCGGCATCGTAGGTGCGGTAGTTGACCGCGCCGGTCGATGTCAGGACTCCGTAGCCGATATCGCCGCGCAGATACCAGCCATTGCCGATTTCCACCGGCTGGTATTCCGGCGGCTGGTCGACGACGATCGGTGGATCATAGTCCGCGGCCAGCGCGGCGAACGGCAGCGCGGTCAACGCCACGGTGGCAAGAAGACGGGTGATCTGGGTCATGTCCCTACTCCGAACGAAACGTCCGAAACCGGATGTCCGGCCTCGTCCTTGACCCAGCATTAACGATAATCGTTAAGTCCCGGTTAAGCATAACCCGGGAAATTTCACTTTGTTTCCAAAGACAAAGCCGCCGGGCGCGAACCCGGCGGCTTCGGTCTGGAATTGGAGCGAACGGTCAGTTCTTGTAGATGACCGGCATCGGCTCGGGCTGCACATGATGGGCGGTGGCGCCGAGCTTGTAGCGCAGGCCGACCTTGATCGTATGGCTGTTGAAGCCGCGATCGTAGCCCTGCACCCCACCCGCCGGCGGCAGGTAGCGGAACATCCGGCCGCCTTCGATGCGCTTGAAGCGATAGCCCACGTCGAGCTTCAGCTTCGGATTGATGTCGTAGGACACGCCCGCCATCAGCGCCCAGGCGAACCGCATCGAGCCGCGCCCGCCATGGACGTCGGTCCAGGTGCCGCTGGTGGCATTGCCGACATAGCCGGGATGCGTGGTGTCGCAGGGATTGCCGACCGGATCCGGCGTCGTACAGGTCGCCGTGTTGGTCAGGTCGCTCCAACTGACATAGGCGCCACCGATACCGGCGCCGACATAGGGCGTGATGCCGTGATAGTGGCCGAGATCGGCATAGGCGTTGGCCATCAGTTCGAACACCGAGAAGGACGCGGTGTCGACCGAGGTGCACGAGCCCGGAGCGCCGCCGCCCGGCAGCGTGCAATCGCCGGCCGTGGAGCCGCGGAAGGAGGCGCGGAATTCATAGTCGCCCGCCAGTTCGGCGCGCAGGAACTTCGAAATCTCGTAGCCGATGCCGGCGCCGACCGAGAAGGACTGGCCCGCGGTCGCGGTCGTGAAGGAGTTGAGCGTGCCGCCGGCATGATAGTCGACGCCGAGCGACTGGAACCAGGAATAGTCCACATCGCCGCGGATGTACCAGCCACCGGTCTGGACCGGCTCGTAGATCACCGGCGGCGGCGTTTCGATCACCGGCGGTTCGATGAGGTCGGCGGCCTGCGCAATCTGCGCCGCCATCAGCGCGGTGCCCGCTGCAAGGGCGAATTTCAGCATAGTGTTCATGGGTCCATCCCTCTCTGCGGACATCGGCGACGCCCGCAAGACGACGCCGAAATCGATCGCGATGGATAATGGAGAGGAAAGGTTAAACACTGTTTAACCGTGTTTATTCACCACGCCGGGCGCGATTTCGCAATGAATCCCGTCACGCGCCGCCGGCGCGGCGCGCCGGAAAACGGCGTTCGACCGGAGTGCGCGGACGCCGCCTCGATCAGGCGGCGTTGCGATGCTCGATGGCGGAAATGATGTCGTCGACGACGGCCTCGACCAGGATCTGGTCGTCGCCTTCGGCCATGACGCGGATGAGCGGCTCGGTGCCGGAAGGCCGGATCACCAGGCGTCCGGAGGAGCCGAGGCGGTTGCGCGCGTCCTCGATGGCCGCCTTCACCGACGGCGCGTCCAGCGGCTTGTCGCCGTCGAAGCGGATGTTCTTCAGCCGCTGCGGTACCGGCTCGAACCGCCGGCAGACCTCGCTGGCCGGGCGGTCGCTCTTGGCGACATACGCCAGGACCTGCAACGCCGCGACCAGGCCGTCGCCGGTGGTGGAGAAATCCGAAAGCACGATGTGCCCCGACTGCTCGCCGCCGACATTGAAGCCGTGGGCGCGCATGTGCTCCACGACGTAGCGGTCGCCCACCTTGGTGCGCTGCAACTGCAGGCCGAGGCCGCCGAGATGGCGCTCCAGGCCGAGGTTGGACATGACGGTGGCCACGACGCCGCGCCCCTGCAGGCGCTTCGATTCCGCCCATGTCTCGGCGATCAGCGCCATGATCTGGTCGCCATCGACCAGGTCGCCGCGCTCGTCGACGATCACCATGCGGTCGGCGTCGCCATCGAGCGCGATGCCGATGTCGGCGCGCACTTCCTGCACCTTGCGGGCCAGCGCCGCCGGATGGGTGGAGCCGCACTCCAGATTGATGTTCTTGCCGTTCGGCTCGACATTGATGGCGATGACTTCGGCGCCGAGTTCCCACAGCGCCGCCGGCGCCACCTTGTAGGCCGCGCCATTGGCGCAATCGATCACGACCCTGAGGCCGGCAAGCGAGATCGCCCGCGGCAGCGTGCGCTTGGCGAATTCGATGTAGCGATCGTCGACGCCGTCGATGCGCTTGGCGCGGCCGAGCGAATCAGGCCCCGGCAACACGCCGGACAGGTCGCGCTCGATCAGCGCCTCGATGCGCGTCTCGATTTCGTCGGACAGTTTGTAGCCATCGGGCCCGAACAGCTTGATGCCATTGTCCTGATAAGGGTTGTGCGAGGCGGAGATCATCACCCCGATGTCGGCGCGCAGCGAGCGCGACAGCATGGCCACGGCCGGCGTCGGCACCGGGCCGAGAAGGAACACATCCATGCCGGCGGCGCAGAAGCCGGCCACCATGGCGTTCTCGATCATGTAGGAGGACAGGCGGGTGTCCTTGCCGATGACGACGCGGTGCCGGTGGCTGCCGCGCTGGAAGGAAATTCCCGCCGCCATGCCCACCTTCATGGCCACATCCGCGGTCATGGGAAAACGGTTGGCTGTCCCCCGGATGCCGTCCGTGCCGAAATAACGCCTGCTCATGCGATTGTCCCTGGTCCCCATCGCCGGGGTTCACTGCCACAATACCCCGGTCGATCGCCATCAAAATATATTAACCGCGGTTATCAAACGTTGCATGGCCGCGCCCCGCCCCGCCCTTCATGCGCCGCGCCGGCAAGGACTTTGCCGGCATCGTTAACGCATGGTTGCGATCCAGGACCGCAGCAGCGCCACGGCCTCCTTATCCACCAGCGAACGGCCGATCTCCGGCATCATCACGCCGGCTTCCGCGCTTTCCACCCGGCGCAGCAGCAGCGAGGCCTCCGGATCGCCCGGCACGATGTCGAATTCCAGATCGCCGGTGGCCCGCCCGGCGGCGACCGGACGCTTGTTGATGCCGAGCGCCGTGCGGTCGGTCTCGTCATAGGTCAGGAACAGGCCGGAGTTCGACGCCGGCCCTTCGCGCCGGTGGCAGTGGGCGCAATTGACGTCCAGCCAGGCACGCGCCCGCGCTG
>JBATNB010000135.1:0-1922 GCA_049290135.1 Rhizobiaceae bacterium | reverse complement strand
GGGCCGGATCGCACGCTGACGGCGCGCATCACCGAACTTGAAGCGACCTCGCCGCCGCCGCGCCGCGAGCACCTGCCGGGGTCCGGCAAGGCCGCCCTGATGCGCGTCAGCGAGATGACGCCGGCCTTCGCCGCATGGCTCTACGAACGTGTCGGCCGGACGCATCATTGGTTCGTCCGGCGAAACATGCCGGAGGCCGCGCTGCGCGGCCTGATCGATGCCCGGACGCGGGAGTTCTGGGTGCTTTATGTCGGCGGAAGCCCCGGCGGCTTCTTCGAACTGGATCTGTCCGGCCTGCCTGGAACCGTGGACATCGCGCTGCTCGGGCTGATGCCGGAATTCCAGGGGCGCGGCCTCGGGCGCTTCCTGGCCAGCGAGGCGATGTTCGCCGCCTTCGCCCATCACCCCGAGCGCGTTACCATCGAGACCAACACGCTCGACCATCCGCGCGCGCTGCCGCTCTACCAGAAGCTCGGCTTTTCCCCGACCGGATCGCGCACGGAACTGGTCGAACCCTGGACGTGACGTCTTTCGGCCGTGAATGCGCCGTTCATCGCCCATACAGGCGCGGTTCCGTAGGTTCGCGTCGTCGGCTTCGGCCGCCGGTCGAAAGGAGAACCGCCATGAACTTCCGCACTCTGGTTACCTCGGTGCTGATCGCGTCCGCCGCGTTGCCGGCCATTGCCACCGCCCAGCAGATGCCGTCCGCGATGCGGATCGAGAAGATGCTCGACGAGGAACCGGACCTGCGCATCAAGCGCAACAAGAAGGTGACGATCCCGGAACTGAAGCGCCGGCCGGACCTGCGCCGCGCCGCGCCGTCGATCGACATCCAGGCCATCAATTTCGCCTATGACAGTGCCGCGATCCCCGCGTCGCAGTACCAGAAGGTGCGCACCATCGCCTTCGCCATCGACAATCTGCTCGAGCGGCGCCCCGGCGCGGTCGTGCTGATCGAGGGCCACACCGACGCCATGGGATCGCGCCCCTACAATCAGGGCCTGTCGGAAGCTCGTGCCTGGTCGCTGAAGCGCATGCTGGTGCGGGAATTCGGCCTGCCGGGCCGCTCGCTCGAAACCGTCGGCTACGGGGAGGACTATCTCCTGGTGCCGACGCAGCGGGAGGAATGGCGCAATCGCCGCGTCACGCTGCGCCGCGTCGACGACTTCATCCGCTGAGCATTCGCGTCAATGAAAAACGCCCGCCGGGGAGGTCCTCCGGCGGGCATCTTGCATTCGGGTACGCGGCGTCAGGCGACCTTCAGCGCCGCGTTCGGTTCGGTCATGGCGTAGCCGAGCGCCTCGGCCACGGCCTTGTTGGTGATGCGGCCCTGGTGGACATTGAGGCCGTTGCGCAGGTGATGGTCATCGACCAGCGCCTTCAGGCCCTTGTCGGCGAGTTGCAGTCCGTAAAACAGCGTGGCGTTGTTGAGCGCGTGCGCCGACGTCACCGGCACCGCGCCCGGCATGTTGGCCACGCAATAGTGGATCACGCCGTCGACCTCGTAGGTCGGCTCGGCATGGGTGGTGGCGTGGCTCGTCTCGAAGCAGCCGCCCTGGTCGATGGCGACATCGACGAGCACCGCGCCCTTCTTCATCCCCGACAGCATCTCGCGGGAAACCAGCTTGGGCGCCGCCGCGCCGGGGATGAGCACCGCGCCGACGATGACGTCGGCGGCGAAGCATTCCTCCTCGATCGCCTCGATGGACGAATAGCGGGTATGGATGCGCCCGTTGAAGATGTCGTCAAGCTGGCGCAGCCGCGGGATGGAGCGGTCGATGATGGTGACGTCGGCGCCGAGCCCCACCGCCATCTTGGCGGCATTGAGGCCGACGACGCCGCCGCCGAGAATGGCGACCTTGCCCGGCAGCACGCCCGGCACGCCGCCGAGCAGCACGCCGCGTCCGCCATTGGCCTTCTGC
>JBATNB010000134.1:0-6878 GCA_049290135.1 Rhizobiaceae bacterium | reverse complement strand
GGCCCGCACCAAGGCCTCGGCCGGCAAGGCAAAGCCAGCGGTCAAGGGCAAGGCCGGACCGACGCCCAAGGGCAAGCCGGCGGCGATGACCGCCGAGGTGGCGATCCCCGCGGCGAAACCGGCGAAGGCGGCAAAACCCGCCACGGCTGCGAAGGGGCTCAGGAACACGCTTGCCACGCCGCGCGGCGGTAAGGCCGACGACCTGACCCGCATCAAGGGCATCGGCCCGGTCAACAACCGCCTGCTCAACCAGCATGGCATTTTCCATTTCGACCAGATCGCGGCCTGGACGAAGGCGGACATCGTCGTCGCGGAAGCCTATCTCGCCTTTGACGGGCGCATCGCGCGCGAGGATTGGGTCAGCCAGGCGAAGACGCTGGCCAAATCCCGGGCGAAGGCCGGAGGCAAGACATCATGAACGCCGACAATCCACTTCTGTCCATCAACGGCGTGTCGACCTACTACGGCAACATCCGCGCGCTGGACGACGTGTCGATGTCGGTCAGGTCCGGGGAGATCGTGACCCTGATCGGGTCGAACGGCGCCGGCAAGTCGACGCTGATGATGACCATCTTCGGCGCGCCGCGGGCGCGTTCGGGATCGGTGATCTTCGACGGGCGCGACATCACGCAATTGTCGACGCACGAGATTGCCAGGCTGCGCATTGCCCAGTCGCCGGAAGGCCGGCGCATTTTCCCGCGCATGACGGTGCTGGAAAACCTGCAGATGGGGGCGAGCCTCGACAATCTGGCCTATTACGACGAGGACGCCGAAAAGGTCTTCGCGCTGTTTCCGCGCCTGAAGGAACGGCTCAACCAGCGCGGCGGCACGCTGTCGGGCGGCGAGCAGCAGATGCTGTCGATCGCGCGCGCGCTGATGGCGCGGCCGAAGCTGCTCTTGCTCGACGAGCCGTCGCTGGGCCTGGCGCCGATCATCGTCAAGCAGATCTTCGATGCCATCCGCGCGCTCAACGAGGAGCAGGGCCTGACGGTGTTCCTGGTCGAGCAGAACGCATTCGGCGCGCTTCGCCTGGCGCATCGCGGCTACGTGCTCGTCAACGGCCGGGTGACGATGAGCGGGTCCGGTCGCGAGCTGCTCGCCAATCCCGAGGTTCGCGCCGCCTATCTCGAAGGCGGAGCCCACTGAAAGGACATCGACGATGCTGCACACCATCCTGACAGGCGAGGCATCGATCGGCCTTTTCGTCCTGTTTCTCCTGTGCCTCGCCGTCGCCTGGGCGACGGGCCGCGCGGCGGCGCGTTCGTGGGAATCGGTGCTGACGGCGGTGGTCTACCTGCTGCTGCTGACGGCGGCGATCCGCTTCCTGCACATGGCGCTCTATCACGGCGCGATGTTCGATCCGGTCGAGTATGTCGTGGACGCGACCATCGCCCTTGTCGTCGGCATCGCCGGATGGCGCGCCACGCTGACGACGCAGATGGTCGAGCAGTATCACTGGCTCTACGAGCGCTCCTCGCCGTTCTCCTGGAAGGAACGCGCCGGAAATTCATGATTAACGGGACGTGAATCGGGAGGGCCGTGACAAATTGTCGAAAATCGGCTTTCCTTCCCCCAATGCGATCGGGTGAGCATCGCATTGGGTCCTTGCAAGCCCACCAAACCCACGGGAGTCACTCAATGAAGAAGTATCTGTTGTCCGCTGTCGCGATGGCCGCGGCGCTCGGTTTTTCGGGCGCGGCCTTCGCCGACATCATGATCGGCGTCGCCGGTCCGCTGACCGGCCCGAATGCCGCCTTCGGCGCGCAGCTGCAGAAGGGCGCCGAGCAGGCCGCCGCCGACATCAATGACGCCGGCGGCATCAATGGCGAGAAGATCGTCCTGACCTTCGGCGACGACGTGTCGGATCCGAAGCAGGGCATCTCGGTCGCCAACAAGTTCGTCGCCGATGGCGTCAAGTACGTGGTCGGTCACTTCAACTCCGGCGTCACCATCCCGGCCTCGGAAGTCTATGCCGAGAATGGCGTGCTGGTGATCACGCCGTCGGCCACCAACCCGACGCTGACCGAGCGCGGCCTGTGGAACACGTTCCGCACCTGCGGACGCGACGACCAGCAGGGCGCCGTCGCGGGCGGCTTCATCGCGGCCAACTACAAGGACGGCAAGGTCGCCGTCATCCACGACAAGACCCCGTACGGCCAGGGCCTTGCCGACGAGACCAAGAAGGCGATGAACGCCGCCGGCGTCACGGAAGTGATGTATGAAGGCGTCAACATCGGCGACAAGGACTTCGGCGCGCTGGTCGCCAAGATGAAGGAAGCCGGCGTCACCTTCATCTATTTCGGTGGCCTGCACACCGAGTTCGGCCTCATGGCCCGCCAGGCGGCCGACCAGGGCCTCAAGGCGCAGATGATGTCGGGCGACGGCATCGTGTCGAACGAGCTGGCCTCGATCGCCGGCGACGCCGTCATCGGCACGCTGATGACGTTCGCTCCGGATCCGCGCAAGAACCCGGCCGCCACGGACCTCGTCGCGAAGTTCCGCGCCGCCGGTTTCGAGCCGGAAGCCTACACGCTCTACTCGTATGCCGCGCTGCAGATCGTCGCCGCCGCTGCCAACAAGGTCGGCAAGTCGGATGACGCGCAGGCCGTTGCCGGCGCGATCAAGGCTTCGGGCCCCTGGGGCACCGCGATCGGCGAGATCGGCTACAACGAGAAGGGCGACATCACCCGTCCGGACTATGTCATGTACGAGTGGAAGAAGGGCGACGACGGCAAGATCACCTACGTCGAGAAGTGATCTGACGCTCGCCTGAGCCTTACGACGCCCGGCGCGCCAGCGCCGGGCGTTTTCGTTTCAACCGGTTTAAATGCGGCGATTCATCCGTTTGCGCTGCATCGGTTTCGCGCTATTGGCTGGGCAAACCCGCGCTCCCGGAGCCCGCCCGTGCCGATCAAGAAAATCCTCGTCGCCAACCGGTCCGAAATCGCCATCCGCGTGTTTCGCGCGGCCAACGAGCTTGGCATCAAGACCGTCGCCATCTGGGCGGAAGAGGACAAGTACGCGCTGCACCGGTTCAAGGCCGACGAGAGCTATCCGATCGGCCGCGGACCGCACCTGGAGCGCGAACTCGGACCGATCGAGAGCTACCTGTCGATCGACGAGGTGATCCGCGTGGCCAGGCTCGCCGGCGCCGATGCCATCCATCCCGGCTACGGCCTGTTGTCGGAAAGCCCGGAATTCGCTGAAGCCTGCGCCGAGGCCGGCATCGTCTTCATCGGCCCGTCGCCGGAAACCATGCGCCGGCTCGGCAACAAGGTGGCGGCGCGCAACCTGGCCATCGAGGTGGGCGTTCCGGTCGTGCCGGCAACGCCGCCGCTGCCCGACGATCCGGCGGCGATGCGCGCCATGGCGGCGGCGATCGGCTATCCGGTGATGCTGAAGGCGTCCTGGGGCGGAGGCGGCCGCGGCATGCGCGTCATCCGCTCGGAGGCCGACCTGTCACGCGAGGTGATGGAGGCCAAGCGCGAGGCGCGCGCCGCCTTCGGCAAGGACGAGGTCTATCTGGAGAAGCTGGTCGAGCGCGCGCGGCACGTCGAGGTGCAGATTCTCGGCGACCGGCATGGCAACGCGGTGCACCTGTTCGAGCGCGACTGCTCCATCCAGCGGCGCAACCAGAAGGTGGTGGAACGCGCACCGGCGCCCTATCTCGACGACGCGCAGCGGTCCGAGCTCAGCGGGCATGCGCTGAGGATCGCGCGGGCGACCGACTATGTGGCCGCCGGCACGGTCGAGTTCCTCATGGATGCCGACACCGGCGCCTTCTACTTCATCGAGGTCAACCCGCGCATCCAGGTCGAGCATACGGTTACCGAGCAGGTGACGGGCATCGACATCGTCAAGGCGCAGATCCACCTCATCGACGGCGCCCGCATCGGAACGCCGGAATCGGGCGTGCCGGCGCAGGCCGACATCCGCCTCAACGGCCACGCGCTGCAGTGCCGCATCACCACGGAAGATCCCGAGCAGAATTTCATCCCCGACTATGGCCGCATCACCGCCTATCGCGGCGCGACCGGCTTCGGCATCCGCCTCGACGGCGGCACGGCCTATTCCGGCGCCGTCATCACGCGGTTCTACGATCCGCTGCTGGAGAAGGTGACCGCCTGGGCGCCGACGCCGCTCGAGGCGATCGCGCGCATGGACCGGGCGCTGCGCGAGTTCCGCATCCGCGGCGTGGCGACGAACCTTACCTTCCTGGAGGCGATCATCGGCCATCCGCGGTTCCGCGATGCCTCCTACACGACGCGGTTCATCGACGAGACGCCGGAACTGTTCCTGCAGGTCAAGCGCCAGGACCGCGCCACGAAACTGATCAACTACCTCGCCGACGTGTCGGTCAACGGCCATCCGGAAACCAAGGATCGCGCCCGGCCCAAGGCGGATGCCGCCGCGCCGAAGCCGCCCTATTTCCATTGCGAACCGGCGCCCGGCAGCAAGCAGCGGCTGGAAGCGCTCGGCCCGGACGGGTTTGCGCGCTGGATGCGGGCGGAAAAGCCGGTGCTGCTGACCGACACGACGATGCGCGACGCGCACCAGTCGCTGCTGGCCACGCGCATGCGCACCTATGACATTGCCCGCATTGCCGGCGCCTATGCCTGCGGGCTGCCGCAGCTGCTGAGCCTGGAATGCTGGGGCGGCGCCACGTTCGACGTGTCCATGCGCTTCCTCACCGAGGACCCGTGGGAACGCCTCGACCTCATCCGCAAGGGCGCGCCAAACATCCTGCTGCAGATGCTGCTGCGCGGCGCCAACGGCGTGGGCTACACCAACTATCCCGACAATGTCGTGAAGCACTTCGTGCGCCAGGCGGCGGCCGGCGGCGTCGACCTGTTCCGCGTGTTCGACTGCCTCAACTGGGTGGACAACATGCGCGTGGCGATGGACGCGGTCAGGGCGGAGAACCGCCTGTGCGAGGCGGCCATGTGCTACACGGGCGACATCCTCGATCCGGCGCGGGCGAAATACGACCTGTCCTATTATGTGAAACTGGCCGGCGAACTGGAGCGGGCGGGCGCCCACATCATCGCGGTCAAGGACATGGCGGGCCTGTTGAAGCCGGCGGCGGCGCGCGTCCTGTTCAAGGCGCTGCGCGAGGCAACCGACCTGCCGATCCATTTCCACACGCACGACACGTCGGGGATTTCGGCGGCGACCGTGCTCACCGCCGTGGAATGCGGCGTCGACGCGGTGGACGCGGCGATGGACGCGTTGTCGGGCAACACGTCGCAGCCCTGCCTTGGCTCGATCGTCGAGGCGCTGGTCGGCACCGAGCGCGATCCCGGGCTCGACCGCGCGGCGATCCGGCGGATTTCCTTCTACTGGGAGGCGGTGCGCAACCAGTACGCGGCGTTCGAAAGCGACCTGAAGGGGCCGGCCTCGGAGGTCTATCTGCACGAGATGCCGGGCGGCCAGTTCACCAACCTGAAGGAACAGGCCCGTTCGCTCGGGCTCGAGACGCGCTGGCACGAGGTGGCGCAGGCCTATCATGACGTCAACCTGATGTTCGGCGACATCGTCAAGGTGACGCCATCGTCCAAGGTGGTGGGCGACATGGCGCTGATGATGGTGGCGCAAGACCTCGATGTCGGCGACGTGGAGAATCCCGACCGCGATATCGCCTTCCCCGATTCGGTGGTTTCCATGCTCAAGGGCGATCTCGGCCAGCCGCCCGGCGGGTGGCCGGCCGGCCTGCAGAAGAAGGCGCTGAAGGGCGAGGCCGCGATCACGGCGCGACCGGGATCGCTGCTGCGGGAGGCCGACCTTGCATCGCTCAGGGCCGATCTTGAGCGCAAGCTCGAGCGGCGGACCAGCGAGGCGGAATTCGCCTCATGGCTGATGTACCCGAAGGTGTTTGCCGATTTCGCCGCCGCGCAGGACATGTACGGACCGGTCAGCGTGCTGCCGACGCCCACCTATTTCTACGGCATGCAGGCCGAGGACGAGATCTATGTCGATCTCGAACGCGGCAAGACGCTGGTCGTGCGTTGCCTGGCCATCGGCGATGCCGACGACAAGGGGCAGGTCACGGTGTTCTTCGAGCTCAACGGGCAGCCGCGCCGCGTCAAGGTTCCCGACCGCAAGCACGGGGCGGCGTCCGGGCGGACGCGCGCCAAGGCGGAGCCCGGCAACCTGGCGCATCTGGGCGCGCCGATGCCCGGCGTCGTGTCGGCAATCGCGGTCTCGGCGGGGCAGAAGATCGCCCAGGGCGATGTGCTGCTGTCGATCGAGGCGATGAAGATGGAGACAGTGCTGCACGCCGAGCGCGACGGCACGGTGACGGAGGTGCTGGTGCGGGCCGGCGACCAGATCGATGCCAAGGACCTGCTGGTGGTGTATGGCACCTGAGGACGACGCCCGGCGCGGCCGCTGGGCCGTAGCCGCCATGTTCTTCGTCAACGGGTTCCTGGTGGGCTCGTGGGCGCCGCAGATCCCGCTGGTGTTGCCGCGCCTGTCGATCACGGAAACCACGCTCGGCCTGCTCATCCTGGTCTTCGGGGTGGGGGCGATCGCGGCGATGCCCTATGCGGGACGGCTCATCGGCCGCCATGGCAGCGCGCGAATCGTCACCTGGCTGGCGCCGGCGGCCTCGCTGGCGCTGACAGCGGTCGTGCTGTCGCCGAACGTCGCCCTGACGGCGGTCGCGCTGGCGCTGTTCGGCGGGCTCGCCGGGGCGATGGACGTGGCGATGAACGCCAACGCGGTCGAGGTGGAGCAACGGCTGCGCCGGGCGGTGATGTCGTCCTCGCACGGATTCTGGAGCATCGGCGGGTTTGCCGGCAGCGCGTTGGGCGGGCCGGCGATCGCGCGCTTCGGCGCCGATTGGCATGCCGTGGCGGCAAGCCTGGCGGGGCTCGGCC
>JBATNB010000133.1:0-6161 GCA_049290135.1 Rhizobiaceae bacterium | reverse complement strand
GCCCTCACCAGGACCGGCGCGGGCCGGTGTCGATGTGATAGAAGCCGGAGGCGTAGCGCTTCAGGCCGCCGACCTCCTTCTGGCCGGCCAGCCAGCTCATCACGCCGCGCGCCGCGCCATGGATGCGGAAATCCACCGCCTGGCAGGACAGGTGGTAGGAGCGCTTGCGGCCGCCGACCTTGCGGTTCTTCGCCGTGGAACGCACGCTCGAATTGACCGTGATCGGCCCGTAGCGCCGCGCCGCGCGCTCCAGCACCGACTTCAGCCGTCCCGGCACGCAGCCCGACGGCGCATTCCAGGCGATGTGGGCCTGCCCCTTCGCCAGCGCCGCGAGTTCCACCGGCGACATGCGGTCGAACCGGCTGCCGAAATGCAGGTGCGCGTGCTCCTCGTCGAAATCGTGCACGGCCACCGCATCGAGCGGGTTGGCCGCGCCGCCCGGTCCGGCATGCGCCGGGGAGAAGACAAGACAGGCCACGAGCGCCGCGCCGATGGCGCGGTCCGGCCGCACGGAAATGGTCATGATGGAAGGCCCCTTCGATCAGGCGCCGCTTCCGCTGAAGCCGGCGCCGTCCAGTCCTCCCTCGGGCCGGTTGAAACGGGCCAAATGCGGCAAAAACCGGGCGACGCCCATCACGGATTGCAACATATCCGCAACATTGCAGCCGCGGGGTGTGGGCATCGTCGTGCCCAATGTCTAACTTGCCTGCCGGCCGGCGTTTGCTAGAACGGCCGGGACACCGGGCGCCGGAAGTCTTGCGCCCGCCCGCGTCCTTGAGGGACGCGGCAAGCCGAACCGGAGGAATCGCCCATGAGCCAAGTCCATGTCCACAAGGTGCAGCCGGCCTGGAAGAAGAACGCCCTCATCGACAGCGAGACCTACCAGAAATGGTATCGCGAATCGGTGAAGAACCCGGACAAGTTCTGGGGCAAGCACGGCAAGCGCATCGACTGGATGAAGCCCTACACCAAGGTGAAGAACACCTCGTTTTCCGGCAAGGTGGCGGTCAAGTGGTACGAGGACGGCCTCACCAACGTTTCGGTCAACTGCGTCGACCGGCATCTGCGCAAGCGCGCCGACCAGGTCGCCATCATCTGGGAAGGCGACAATCCCTACGACGACAAGAAGATCACCTACCGCGAATTGTCGGTGCAGGTGAACAAGCTGGCCAACGTGCTCAAGGCCAACGGCGTGAAGAAGGGCGATCGCGTCACCATCTACATGCCGATGATCCCGGAGGCCGCCTATGCGATGCTGGCCTGCGCGCGCATCGGCGCGGTGCACTCCATCGTCTTCGGCGGTTTCTCGCCCGATTCGCTCGCCGGGCGCATCCATGACGCCGAATCGACCTTCCTCATCACCGCCGACGAGGGTCTGCGCGGCGGCAAGTCGGTGCCGCTGAAGGAAAACGCCGACAAGGCCATCGAGATCGCCGCCCGCGAGGGCGTCATCGTCAAGTCCGTGCTGGTGGTGCGGCGCACCGGCGGCAAGGTCGCCTGGTTCGAAAACCGCGACATCTGGTACCACGAGGCGATGGCCAGGGCGAAGGAGGAGTGCAAGCCGGAGAAGATGAAGGCGGAGGACCCGCTGTTCATCCTCTACACGTCCGGCTCCACCGGCAAGCCGAAGGGCGTGCTGCACACCACCGCCGGCTACCTCGTCTATGCCTCGATGACCCACCAGTACGTCTTCGACTACCATGACGGCGACATCTACTGGTGCACCGCCGATGTCGGCTGGGTGACCGGCCATTCCTACATCGTCTACGGGCCGCTGGCCAACGGCGCCACGACGCTGATGTTCGAGGGCGTGCCGAACTATCCCTCGCCGTCGCGCTTCTGGGACGTGGTCGACAAGCACAAGGTCAACATCTTCTACACCGCGCCCACCGCCATCCGCGCCCTCATGGGCGCCGGCGAGGCGCATGTGAAGAAGACCTCGCGCAAGAGCCTGCGGGTGCTCGGCTCGGTCGGCGAGCCGATCAACCCGGAAGCCTGGGAATGGTACTTCAATGTCGTCGGCGACAAGAAATGCCCGATCGTCGACACCTGGTGGCAGACCGAGACCGGCGGCATCCTGATCACGCCGCTGCCCGGCGCCACCGACCTCAAGGCCGGTTCGGCGACGCGCCCCTTCTTCGGCGTGCAGCCGCAACTGGTCGATGCCGAGGGCAAGGTGCTCGAGGGCGCCGCCGACGGCAATCTGTGCATCGTCGATTCCTGGCCCGGACAGGCGCGTACCATCTACGGCGACCATGACCGCTTCATCCAGACCTACTTCGCCACCTACAAGGGCAAGTACTTCACCGGCGACGGCTGCCGCCGCGACGAGGACGGCTATTACTGGATCACCGGCCGCGTCGACGACGTCATCAACGTGTCGGGCCACCGCATGGGCACGGCCGAGGTGGAATCGGCGCTGGTGAGCCATGAATCGGTCTCCGAGGCCGCCGTGGTCGGCTACCCACACGACCTCAAGGGCCAGGGCATCTACTGCTACGTCACCCTGATGGCCGGCGTCGCCCCGACCGACGAGCTGCGCAAGGCGCTGGTCACCCATGTCCGCAAGGAGATCGGCCCGATCGCCTCGCCCGACAAGATCCAGTTCGCGCCGGGCCTGCCGAAGACCCGTTCCGGCAAGATCATGCGCCGCATCCTGCGCAAGATCGCCGAGGACGAGTTCGGTTCGCTCGGCGACACCTCGACGCTTGCCGATCCGGCGGTGGTCGACGACCTCATCGCCAACCGCCAGAACAAGAAGGGCTGATCCGGCGGGCGCGCCGGGCCGGGCCGGCGCGTGACAGGAAAAATCGCTCGGCGGGGGCCTCGGCCCCCGTCCTGTTTTGTTCATTCCGGTTCCTGCATGTTTCAAGTGACTGATTTCCGGTCGCAATCGGCGTTTTTCGGACCAAAGTCCGAAACCGATCGGACCAAATGCCCTAATTGATTGATATCATTATGGATTTCTCCTCCAGGCGTTATTGTTGCCTGCCAATGGAAGGAGGGCTTCATGAAACGTTTGATGGGTTTGCGGAGCATAGCGCTGGCCTCATGTCTCGTCGCGACGATGGGAGGGACCGCGCTCGCCGCGGAAACGGAGTCCGCGATCGCCCATGGCGGCCGCCTCTACGACAAGTGGTTTTCCGAGAACAAGGCCGAGAAGCCGACGGCCGATCATCCCGCCTATCCGGTGAAGGACGGCAAGTACGGCAAGGACGCCTCCTGGCGGTGCAAGGAGTGCCACGGCTGGGATTACCGCGGTGCCGGGGGCGCCTACAAGGAAGGCGGGCACGCCACCGGGATCAAGGGCATCGAGGCGAGCGCCGGCAAGGATGCCGCGTCAATCGCCGCGATCATCCGCGACGGAACCCACGGCTACACCGAAGCGCAGCTGTCGAATGACGATGTCGGCGCGCTGGCCCTGTTCGTCTCCGCCGGCCAGATCGACACCACCAGATACATCGGGGCGGATGGCAAGGCCATCGGCGACGGCGCCAAGGGCGAAGCCTACTTCAACACCATGTGCGCCGGCTGCCATGGCGTCGACGGCAAGAAGATCAAGGATGCCCCGCTCGGCGCCGTGGCCTCCAATGGCTGGGAAATGCTGCACAAGGTGCTCAACGGCCAGCCGGCCGAGGCCATGCCGGCACTGCGGGCGCTCGACCACCAGGTTTCGGCCGACATCGTCGTCCATCTCCAGAGCTTCCCGAAGGAGTGAACCGACGCCGGTCCGCCGGGCGGCCCCGCCGCCCGGCGCGCCTCGCCAACCCCCTGGGAGTCCGACATGCGATTGATCCCGCGTTGGCTGGGGTCGCTGTGGACGCGCCTTCGCGCGCCGGCGGTAACCTGGAGCCTTGGTGCGTTGCTGCTGGCCGGCGGAATGGGCGGCATCGTTTTCTGGGGCGGGCTGAACACCGCCATGGAGCAGACCAACACGCTCGAGTTCTGCGTCTCCTGCCATGTCATGCGCGACACGGTCTACGAGGAGTACAAGCTCTCCGTCCATTACAAGAACGCCTCGGGCGTGCGCGCCATCTGTTCCGACTGCCACGTGCCAAAGGACTGGACCCACAAGGTCGTCCGCAAGATCAAGGCGTCGGGCGAGGTCTATCACTGGCTCGCCGGCACCATCGACACGCCGGAGAAGTTCGCCGCCCACCGCCCCGTCATGGCCGAGCGCGTCTGGAAGCAGATGAAGGAGACCGACTCGCGCGAGTGCCGCAACTGCCATTCCTTCGAGGCGATGGACTTCCACAAGCAGTCGCAGCGCGCCTCGGAAAAGATGCAGGAAGCCGTTTCGAAGGGCACCGAGACCTGCATCGACTGCCACAAGGGCATCGCCCACAAGCTGCCGCCCAAGGACGACTGAGGCGCGGATCCTCCGGCCTCAGCGCGTCAGCGTCAGTTTCTCGATGTTGGCGGCGATCTCGCGGAATGCCCGGTCGAGTTCCTTGCCGCTCGCCGCCTCGAAATAGTGCCTGGCCGCCTTGGTGTCGGGGGAGGCGCACGCCTTCATCGTCGCCTTGGCGTTCTTCTCCTCCAGCATGAAGCCGATGGTGAAGACCTCGATGCCGGCCTTGCGCATCTCGTTGCACAGTTTCACCGCTTCGGCGCGCGCCTGGCCCTTGCCGGCCGGCACATAGACGTCGTCCACCGAACCGGCGTCGGCGTAGGACAGGTTGAACTCGCCGTCGGTCATGATGACGGCGAACTTGGCCAGGCCCTTGGCCGGCTTGCCGGGCTTCGCCTTCGAAGGCAGCACGTCGCCCCAGCGTTGCGACAGCATATACCAGCCCCACTGGATGCCGATATGGCCGGCCGTGGCGCCATTGGCCTGAAGCCCGGCGATGCGGGCCTTCAGCGCCTTGGCGTCGCCCGACAGCGGCAGCACCTGCGCCGTCGGGCAGGCCGGCGTCCTGAACCGGGCGGAGAAGCCCGTCAGCAGGAAATCGCGGTTGACCATGGCGATGTCGGGACCGGCGTCGCTGTATTGCTCGGCACCCTTGCGTTCCGTGGCGCAATTGTCCGGCCGCGCCGGCAGCGAGGCCAGCAGCGGATCGGTGTTGGCCGGTGCCGCCTTGCGGTCGGAGGCGCTGCGCTCGACGAACACGCTCGTCGCCGCGAGCGAGCCGGCATTGACCGCGTTGGCATAGGGAACGATGGCGATGCGCACGCGCGACGAGGTCGACTGGCCGCCGAAGAACGTGTCGACCGCGTTCGAGGCGGCGGACCTCAGATCCCTGATCTTGTCGCCGGACATCGATCCGGTGACGTCGAGCACGAAGGCGACCTCGATGCGGCGGTCGGAGTAGAGCGTGGCCGATTCGGTGGACAGCCGCTCCGGCAGCCGCGAGCCGAACAGCGGGAACACCGCCGGGGTGGCGATGCTGACGGCGGCCGTGAGCGTCTTGGATCCCTTGTCGACGGTCAGGTGATCGAGCCGCACGCTGCCCGAAAACAGGCCGTGCCCGGAATTGACGTCGAGGAACGCCTCGACCGCCGTTCCGGCATCCTTCTCCGCGATCACCCCGTTGGTGATGTCGCGCGCCGTCGAGGTCAGCGCCGCCTCGACGGACGAGCGCATGTGCGACATGGCGCTGTTCATGGCCACGGTATTGAGTGCGAAGCCCGTGGCGACCATCAGCACCGCGGCCATGCCGGCGGTGGCGATGGCGAAATTGCCGCCGCGGTCCGACGCCAGCCGGCGCGCGTTCGTCAGCAGGGGCGATTGTTTCGTCATGGGGCGACTCCACGGCAGGCGCGAACTTGTTCCCGCGGCGTTGCAGGATGCGCGCCAGCCGACCGCCGTCGCGGTCAGGCGAAGTCGAACGTCATGGAATCAAAGCAATTTCGGCCGCGGCATGGTTAATCGCGGCGCTCTGGCGCTGTCCGGTCCCTGCCGTGCGCCCCGCCGCCATGCCGCGCCTGTGCCGATCTGGCACGCTCAACCGCACCAGGGGCTTCGCGTCTTTCCCGCATAGGCGCGCGCATGCCCGCCATTGAGGAGGAAGTCGGACGCGTGCCGGCCATCCGGCGTGACGAGATCGGCGATCACGCGGCCGAAATATTTGTCGCCGGAAATCTCCACCAGGCTGACCCGGCCGTCGCCGACGAACCGGGCAAGCCCGTCGCGCGCCCGCAAGGCCGCCGCGCGCTCCTCG
>JBATNB010000132.1:0-7223 GCA_049290135.1 Rhizobiaceae bacterium | reverse complement strand
GTTTGGTCGCGCCCTTCGACGCCTTGGCCGGGCGGGCCGGGGCGGCGGCGCGCACCAGATCGTCGGTGGCGCGATTGATCTTGTCCTCGATGTCATCGAGCGGTTCAGCGAAACTCACGTCCGCCAGGTCCCGGGCCAGGGCGCTTTCGAGGTCAACCTCGATCGACGCCGGCTTGGAGCCGTCTTTCTTGTTCGCCATGCGCTCGCATCCTCGTCCAGCCGGATCGTCCCCGATCCCCGTATCGCGCCGGGCCCCGTGCCCCGCCGCAGACATTTGCGCCCGATTTATCCTATCCGTCGCCGGACACAATGGAAACCGACGATCGCCCAAATGGGTAAAACTGTAAAAACAAGGTTAATTTTTACGTGAATTCCCGGCCGTTCGATCGCGATTTTGGTGTTAACGGGTTTTCCACAAGAAAACCTTATTCTGCGCGCGTTTGGGATCATTCCTTGCGGAGTTGGTTATGCAATCGGTGCGCGTTGAGACCCTGGCCTTCGATCGTCCTGGCGGCGAGGAGGGCCATCCGTCGCGATCGCGGCCCGTCGATCTCGTCCACCTGGCCCGCCAGACTTTCGGGGATCGGGCACTGGAAGCGGAGATCCTGCAGCTGTTCGCAAACCAGGCCGCCAGCGTCCGGCAATCGCTGCGTTCGGCCGGCGCGGAAGATCGCAAGCGCCTGGCCCATGGCATCAAGGGATCGGCGAGGGGCGTCGGCGCGTTCCCGCTGGCCGATGCCGCGGCCGTGCTCGAACTGCAGCCGTCTTCCACCGCGCAGGTGCGCGTGGTCGAGGAACGCATCGACGAAATCAGCGATTTCATCGCCTCCATCAGCCGGTAATCCTTCGCGTCGTGCGACATATCGGCCTTGCCGGTTGACTCCGCGAGGCAAGCGATTATCTGCGAGCGACTGCAGGAACTGGCGGGACGGTCATGGCGAAAATCACCTTCATCACCAATGACGGACAGCGACGCGACGTCGACGCCGTCAACGGCTCCACGGTCATGGAAGCGGCGATCAAGAACGCCATTCCGGGCATCGAGGCGGAATGCGGCGGCGCCTGTGCCTGCGCGACCTGCCATGTCTATGTCGACGATACCTGGACCGACGCGGTCGGCAAGCCGCAGTCGACCGAAGAGGACATGCTCGACTTCGCCTTCGACGTCCGCCCGAATTCGCGGCTGTCGTGCCAGATCAAGGTGAAGGACGAGCTGGACGGACTGGTCGTGACGGTCCCCGATCGCCAGGCCTGACGGCGGTCAGCGCGCAGGATCTTCTGACAAGGAGGCCACCATGGCCGAGCCCACGAAAACGGATGTTCTCATCGTCGGCGCCGGGCCGGTCGGCCTGTTCGCGGTGTTCGAGCTCGGCCTGCTCGACCTCAAGTGCCATCTGGTCGACATTCTCGACCGCCCGGGCGGCCAGTGCGCCGAACTCTACCCGGAAAAGCCGATCTACGACATTCCCGGCTGGCCGGAGATTTCCGGGCAGGGCCTCGTCGACAAGCTGATGGAGCAGATCGCGCCGTTCAAGCCCGGGTTCACCTGGTCGCGGATGGTGAGTTCGCTGGAAAAGCTCGAGGACGGCGGCTTTCGCGTCAGGACCGATGACGAGGAGGTGTTCGACGCCAAGGTGGTGGTGATCGCCGCCGGCGGCGGCTCGTTCCAGCCCAAGCGCCCGCCCATTGCCGGCATCGAGGCCTATGAGGGCAAATCGGTGTTCTACGCGGTTCGCCGCATGGAGGAGTATCGCGACCGTGACCTCGTGGTGGTCGGCGGCGGCGATTCGGCGCTGGACTGGACGCTGAACCTCCTGCCCATCGCCCGTTCGGTGACGCTCGTGCACCGCCGGCCGGAGTTCCGCGCCGCCACCGACAGCGTGAAGAAGATGTTCGAGCAGGTCGAGGCCGGCAACATGCGCTTCATCGTCGGCCAGGTGACCGGCCTTGAGGGCGCGGACGGCCAGCTTGCCGGCGTCACCATCAAGAGCGACCAGGGCACCGAGACGATCGTGGCCGACCGGCTGCTGCCATTCTTCGGCCTGACCATGAAGCTCGGCCCGATCGCCGACTGGGGCCTCAACCTGAATGAGAACCTCATTCCGGTCGATACGGAGAAGTTCGAGACCTCGACGCCCGGCATTTTCGCCATCGGCGACATCAACTGGTATCCGGGCAAGCTCAAGCTGATCCTGTCGGGGTTCCACGAGGGCGCGCTGATGGCGCAGGCCGCCAAGCGCATCTGCGCTCCGGGCGAGCGCATCGTGTTCCAGTACACGACCTCATCGACGAACCTGCAGAAGAAGCTCGGCGTCGTCGGCTGACGGCGGGTCTAGCCGCCGTCGCGCTCCAGCCGGTACTGCAACAGCCGGATCAGGCGCCGTTCGAAGCCCTTGCCTTCGATGCGATCGAAATCGGTCTGGGCCTTGTCGTGCGCGGCGAGCACCCGGTCAGCGGCCTTTTCGGCCTTTTTCTTCAGTTCCGCGCAGGATTTGGCGGCCGGGAGCGCCAGCATCGCCTGTTCGAGGTCGCGCGCGTGATTCTTCGCAATCAGCGCATGGCTTTCCTCGTGGCGCTTGATGTCGCCGGCCAGCGTGTCCCAGATCAGCCGCGTGTCGTGGTCAGCGCCCTTGCGGCCCGTCCATCGCGGCAGGATGATCTTCGCCTTCACGGTGACCGTTGCCTTGGCGACGCGGCACCTGCCATCCTTCTCCGCCAGGCCGTAATCGGTGAAGAACCGCATCTCGGTGGCGCCCGGATGGCGCATTCCGGTCGATTCGACCTTCGGGCCGCGCCGGCCCAGTTCCTTCTCGATGGTCTCGAGCGTGGAGCCGCCGACGCTGAAATAGGAATAGGTCCGGGTCAGCGAAGCGCCATGCGCGGCACCGCCGGCGGCCGCGAGAACAAGCAGGGTCGTGAGGAGTCGTTTCATTCGTCCACCTTGGCGCGTGCCGCCGTCGCGGGCAAGTCCGCCATGCCGCATTGACATCCGGGCAATCGGGCCGGAATGAGGCGGGGCATCGGAAAACCCGCGCATGGCACACTGGAACCTGGCGCATGGCCGCCAACTCGAGTTCGGCAGCCGCTCCCTGGTCATGGGCGTGGTCAATGTCACGCCGGATTCGTTTTCCGACGGCGGGCGCTTCCTCGGCGCCGATGCCGCCATCGCCCGGGCCCGCCGCCTGCGCGACGACGGCGCCGACATCATCGACATTGGCGGGGAATCGACGCGCCCCGGCGCCGAGACGATTTCGGCCGCCGAGGAGCAGCGGCGCATCCTCCCGGTATTCGAAGCGCTCCGGGCCAGCGATGTCGTGCTTTCGGTCGACACCTGGCGGGCGGAGACGGCGCGGGCCGCGATCGGCGCCGGCGCCCATATCATCAACGACGTGCACGGTTTGCAGCGTGACCCGGGCATCGCGGCGGTAGCGGCCGAAACCGGCGCCGGGCTGGTCATCATGCATACCGGTCGCGGCCGGACGCTCCTGGTCGATCCGGTTGCCGACCAGGCGTCGTTCCTGGCACGCTCGCTCGAAGTGGCGCGCGAGGCCGGGGTCGCGCGCGGCGCCATCGTGCTCGACCCGGGGTTCGGCTTCGCCAAGGAGACCACGGAGGCCAACACCGTGCTGATCGCCCGGTTCGGCGAATTGCGCGCCTTCGGCTACCCGCTGATGGTCGGCGTGTCGCGCAAGCGGTTCCTCGGCGCGATCACCGGGCGCGAGGCGGCCGACCGCGACGTGGCCACCGCGGCGACCAACGCGATCCTGCGCATGGCCGGTGCCGACGTGTTTCGGGTCCATGATGTCGCAAGCACGGTCGACGCGCTGCGGGTCGCGGATGCTATCCTGGTGGCGAGAAAGAAATCCGGGGGCGACCGTTGAGCTACATCATCCGCATGCGCAATTGCGCCTTTTTCGCCCGCCACGGCGTGATGGCCGAGGAGGAAACGCTCGGCCAGCGCTTCTATGTCGACGCCGTGCTCACCGTCGCCCCGGCGCAGCCGCTCGACGATGATTCCATCGAGTCGACCGTCGACTATGGCGTGGCCTTCAAGGTCATCGAGGAAATCATCACCGGTCGCCGGCGTTTTCTCATCGAAGCGCTGGCGCTGGACGTGGCGCGGGCGCTGACGGCGCGCTTTCCCGGCGTGACCCGCGCCGAAATCACCGTGCGCAAACCCAATGCGCCCGTCGCGGGGGTGCTCGACCATGTCGAAGTCACAGTCGCCTGGCCGTCCTGAGGAACGGGTCTTCATCGGGTTGGGCGGCAATGTCGGCGACGTCGCGGACGCGATGCGCCTCGCCCTGGCGCGCATCGACGACCTGCCGGACACGCGGGTCCGGGCGGTCTCCTCGCTGTGGCGCACGCCGCCATGGGGCAAGACCGACCAGCCCGATTTCCTCAATGCGGTGGCCGAAATCGCCACGGCCTTCGCGCCGCGCGACCTTCTTGACCAGTGCCTTGCCATCGAAAAGGCGATGAAGCGGGTGCGGCGCGAGCGCTGGGGGCCGAGGACGCTCGACATCGATATCGTCGCTTTCGGCGACCGGGTGATCGTCGAAGACGGCCTGGCGATCCCGCATCCGCGCGCCGGAGAACGCGCGTTCGTGCTCGTGCCGCTGGCCGAGATCGCGGCGGACCAGGCCGCCCGGCTCGGCGCCGCGGATTCGGCGGGGATGGAGCGCGCGGCAACCGGCCCGTGGTGGCGGCTCAGTCGATGAGCGATGCGCCGGCCGCGGTGATCTTCCCGACGTTGGCGTAAGGCTCGATTTTCCAGTTCGCCGAGTTCATGATCATGGTGTTGGCGGTAAGCGACAGCTTCGACGCGTTGACGTTCGTCTTGGAATTGTACGTCACGTCGCGGTTCGGAAGGTAAATCACGCCCTCGATCGTCTCGGACACAGAGCCATTGAAGACGTACTGGCGCTTCTTGGCATTGTTGGTCGCATCCGATGTCTTCTCGAACATCAGGATGCCGTTGTAGGTACCAGATGTCGGTGCCTTGCCGGTGAAGGTCAGGCCGCCGTTGGCGCGGATCTCGCTGTCGGTATCAGGGAAGTAGAATGTCACGCCGTCCGCCTTGATAACGGCGCCGGCGTTGGCAATGAGCCGTCCCTTGATGATGTGCAGGCCGGGTTTGAAGGTGATGCTTGGGCTGCCGTTGAAGATCGTGTCGCAGTGCATGCCCGGTGCCAGGTTGAAGGTCGTGCCGCTCTGGACGCCGGATGTCGCGCAGGTCTTGGGCAGTGTCGGCTCGGGGATGTTACCGGCCCATTCGTCGTCGGCGACGTCGCAGTCCGTCTCCAGTTTCGACAACGTGCCGCCGTTCTTGATGTACTTGGTGCCCTTGACGCAAAGTTTGGCAATATCCAGCGAAACGCCGGCATTCATGATGAACGCCGGGTTCTTGGTGGCGTGCACGTGGATTTCACACTTCGTGCCGGTGACATTGGCGCCGGAGTTCAACAGGAGGGCCTGATTTGCGTCGTCGAGAATGTTGATGCAGGGACCGCCGACCGGCGTGGCAAAACGGGCCTGGGAATTGATGGAAACCGGGATCGACGGCCCGAAAAACAGCGCGCCGAAGCTTGTTCCGACCTTCAGGCGCGCCTCGCCGACTACAGTGTCGCCCTTAACCGAGAACTTCGACGAATATCCGTCGGCCTTTCCATCGCCCGAGATCAGGCCGTCATTGACCAGCAGGGCCTCGAAATGGACCTTGGCCGCCTTTTCGCGGTCCTTGTCGATCGTCGTCGAGGCGCCGGCCAGGACCGCCGAATCGAGGCTGTTTTGCAGTTCCGATTGCACGCGCGATGCGTTGGAATAGTCGATGGCGACGCCGATTGCGCCGAGAATCGGCAGGATCGCAACGCCGAAATAGAGCGCGACGTTGCCGCTTCTGGAGCGGGTAAAACTTTTCACAGACGAGAGCATGCGGGCGGTCATGCGAGACATGGACAATGCGGTAATCCCATTCCCTACGCTTGAGTATCGCACCGGGATGTCACCGAAACGTGTAAGTCTGCGATAAAACTCTAATCCAAGCGGCTGTTCAGTCCGGGCTGATCGAGCCGGTCGCGGCGCCGTCGGTGCGCTTCAGGTTCATGCCGATCACCGGAACAAGGTCATTGCCGACGCGAACCGACACGGTCACGTTCATGGAGTCCTTGCTGTTGAGCTTGGCCAGCATGGCGCCCTTGAGGTCCTTGCGGTGGATGGCCATGACCACCTTGCGCTGGTCGACATTGCCGCCGATGACGTCGAGCCCGTCGCCCGCCGCGCCATCCATGAAGGCGCCGCGGTAGCCGCTGCCGCGCCGTTCGACCGAGGCGGACATGCGCTGGGTGAACATGCCGACGCGGCAGGTGCCGTCAAGTGACATGCCGATCCGCCCGTTCGGCGTCGACCCGGTGAAATTGCAGATGAAGCGCGTGCCCTTGTACTTGCCGGCGACGATCTCGCCCGGACCGCTCCAGGTGCCCCTGATCGTCTCGAAGGTCGAACGGTCATTGTCGGCGGTGCCGGCGAACGCCGGTGCCTGGAAGGCGAGGGCGGCGATGACGGAGGCCAGGACCGTGGCGCGCATGGTGTGATGTACCCGTAACTGGCTGTGACTGAACCGGTGGCAAGAACGACGCCCGGGGCGCCGGTCAAGCGTCCGCATCTTCGCCGGGGTTGGTTAATGCTTCGTCACTCCGGACCGGTCAGCCGACGGATTGTTTGTCGGCCGTGTCGCGGCCGGGGGTGAAATCGGACAACGACGAGACGACTTCGCCGAGGCCGGGGCGCTTGACCGCGACGAACGGGAAGGGGCGGGCGGCCTCCATGGCGGCCAGGCCGATGCGCGCGGTCATCATGCCGTTGACCACGCCTTCCCCCAGCCGGGCCGAAATGCGCGCCGCAAGCCCGTGGCCGACGAGTTGCTGGATCAGCGCATCGCCGGCGGCAATGGTCCCGGTAACGGCGAGGTGCGCGAACACCGAACGGAACAGGCGGAGGAAGCCGAGCGTCCCCGGCCGGCCGCCATAGACCGCCGAGACGCGCGAAACCAGCCGGGCAGCCTCGTAAAGGACATAGGCGACATCGACCATGGCGCGCGGCGAGATCGCCGTCACGGCGGCGACGCGGCGCGAGGCCCCGGTGACCAGCGCCTTGGCTTCGCCATCCAGCGGCGCGAGGATCTCGCGTTCGGCCAGATCGACCAGATCGGCGCCATCGACGAT
>JBATNB010000131.1:0-2619 GCA_049290135.1 Rhizobiaceae bacterium | reverse complement strand
GTCGAGCGGCTCGATCTCGACCGCGGCCTTGCCCCGGTGTTCGTGCTGACCCTGTCGCTCATCGTGTTCGCCGCCGCCGGCGTGGCGCACGGCTCCGGCTTCCTCGCCGTCTATGTCGCCGGCATCGTCGCCGGCAATGCGCGCATGCGCCAGGACGCGGCGCTGCGCCGGTTCAAGAACGGCCTGTCGTGGCTGGCGCAGATCATCATGTTCCTGGTGCTCGGCCTGTTCGCCACGCCGTCGCAGTTTCCCGCCATCGCCCCCTCGGCGGTGGCGCTGGCGCTGTTCCTGGTGTTCGTCGCGCGCCCGGTCGCCGTCTGGCTGTGCCTCGCCCCGTTCCGCCTGCCGCCGGCCGAGATCGCCTTCATCTCCTTCGTCGGCCTGCGCGGCGCGGTCTCAATCCTGCTGGCGCTCCTGCCGATCGCCGCCGGACTGCCGGGCGGAACCGCCATCTTCAACACCGTTTTCATCATGGTCGTCGTGTCGCTGCTGGTGCAGGGCTGGGGCATCGGGCCGGTTGCCCGCCGCCTCGGGCTCATCGCGCCGCTGCGCACCGGGCCGGTCGACAAGGTGGAGCTGGAACTGCCCGGCTACGCCCACCACGAACTGCTCGCCTATCGCGTCGTGGCCGGAAGCCCGGTGTGCAAGGGCGCCCGCATCCCGCGCTGGGCCCGGCCCTCGCTGGTCGTGCGCGCCGGCCGCTCCATGCGCTTCCAGTTCGCCGGCAGGCTCACCGAAGGCGACATCGTCTACATCTTCGTGCCCGATACCTATCCGCGCCTGCTCGACCGGCTGTTCGCGCGCCAGGAACGGTTGTCCCCGGACGATTCGGACTTCTTCGGCGCCTTCACCATCGACCCGTCGCAGCCGGCCGGCGCGCTGGCCGAGGCCTATGGCGCGGTGATCGGCGCCGGCGAGCGCGGCCACTCGATTGCCGACCTGATGCAGGAGCGCCTTGGCGGGCGCGCCGAATTTGCCGACCGCATCGCGCTCGGACCGGTCGATCTCATCGTGCGCGACATCGACGAGCGCGGCCGTGTCGTGGAGGCCGGCGTCTCGCTCGAGCCGCGCGCCGAACCGCCGGTTCCCGCCTGGATTTCGCCGGCCGCGCTCCTGAAGCGGCTGGCCGCGCGCTTCCGTCGCGCCTCCTGACCGGTTCCGCCATTGCGCGGCCGGGACACAATTGTAATGTGCCGCCGGTTTTCAGAAGCGAGGAGGCTGCCATGGCGAAATTCCGCACCATCGACGATCTCGGCGACATCACCGGCAAGCGCGTCCTCCTGCGCGTCGATCTCAACGTGCCGATGGCCGAGGGCAAGGTGACCGACGCCACCCGCATCGAGCGCGTTGCGCCGACCATCAACGAACTGGCCGACAAGGGCGCGAAAGTGATCCTGCTGGCACATTTCGGCCGTCCGAAGGGCACGCCGTCGGCCGAGTTCTCGCTGGCCCCCGTCGCCGCCGAGACCGCCGGGATCATCGGCCGGCCGGTGGGCTTTGCCACCGACTGCGTCGGCGAGGCGGTGACGAAGGCGGTCGCCCGCATGGCCGACGGCGACGTGCTGATGCTGGAGAACACCCGCTTCCACAAGGGCGAGGAAAAGAACGACGCCGAATTCACCGGCGCACTGGCGGCGAATGGCGATGTCTTCGTCAATGACGCCTTCTCCGCCGCGCACCGCGCCCATGCCTCGACCGAAGGCCTCGCCCACCACATGACCGCGGTTGCCGGCCGCACCATGCAGGCCGAACTGGAGGCGCTCGAAGCCGGCCTCGGCCAGCCGAAGCGCCCGGTGGCCGCCATTGTCGGCGGCGCCAAGGTCTCCTCCAAGATCGACCTCCTGGAAAACCTGGTGAAGAAGGTCGACATGCTCGTCATCGGCGGCGGCATGGCCAACACCTTCCTCGCCGCCCAGGGCATCAATGTCGGCAAGAGCCTGTGCGAGCACGACCTCGCCGACACCGCCCGCCGCATCATGGCGGCGGCGAAGGACGCCGGCTGCCGCATCATCCTGCCGGTGGACGCGGTCGTGGCGTGGAAATTCGAGGCCAATGCCGACAACCGCACCGTGGCACTCGACGCCGTGCCGGTCGACGCCATGATCCTTGACGCCGGGGAGGCTTCGGTCCGGGAGATCAACGCGGCGCTGGCGACGGCGAAGACCGTGATCTGGAACGGCCCGCTCGGCGCCTTCGAACTGACGCCGTTCGACCGCGCCACCGTTGCCGTGGCCAGGCATGTGGCCGGGCTGACCAAATCCGGCCAGCTCGTCTCCGTCGCCGGCGGCGGCGACACCGTGTCGGCGCTCAATCATGCCGGCATCGCCGACGACATGACCTATGTCTCCACCGCCGGCGGCGCGTTCCTGGAGTGGATGGAAGGCAAGGCGCTGCCCGGCGTGGAAGCGCTGCGCGGCTGAAAAACCGCATCGGGCCGGCATTGGCGGGCGGCGACCCGGGCCGCCCGCTTTACTTTTGTCGTACCTTTCGCTTGAACCGGCGGCCATGAGACCGATCCTGACCTGGTTCGTCCTTCCCGTCGTGCTGGCCCAGGGCCTGGCCGTGCGCCGCAAGGCCGGGCGTCTGGCGCCGCCCGACGGGCCGCGCGAAGGCGTCGCC
>JBATNB010000130.1:0-1545 GCA_049290135.1 Rhizobiaceae bacterium | reverse complement strand
GCACCGCGCAGCATGCCGAGGCCGATGCCGGCGGCAAAACCGAGCACGGCGCCGGCGATGGCGATCATGGCGCGGGACGGGCCCGTGGGCAGAAGCGGCGGCGCGGCGCGGGAAATCACCGAAACATTCGCCGAATCGATGTCCTTCTGCTGGTTGGCTTCCTTGAAGCGCAGCAGGAACTGCTCATAGACCGAACGCTTGGCGGCGGCCTCGCGCTCAAGCTCGCGAAGCGTCACCAGAAGATCGCTGACATTGGCCCAGCGGCCTTTCAACTGCGCCAGCCGGGCGGAAAGATCCTGTTCCAGCTGGACGGCGCGCTTCATATCCACCTGGATGGAGGAAACGATGCGGCGAAGCTCGTTGTCGATCTGCGCGCGGACATCGCGGAGCTGGGCATCGGCGGCGATGCGCTCGGGATGTTTCGGACCGAGGCGGGACGACAGGCGCGCGGCATCCTGGGCGGCTACCGAATACTGGCTGCGCAATTGCGACATCAGCGGCGAGGCCACCTGTTCGGGAAGGTCGCCGGAAATGACCGCATCGGCGCTGAGGGACCGGGCGCTGGAGGCACGGGCATTGAGTTCGAGCGTGCGCGCCTTGGCGACGGTCAATTGCTCGTTGAGCTTGATCAGTTCGTCATCGCCGATCAGGTGGCCCTGGGCATCGACGAGATCGTGCTCGGCACGATAGCGCTCGACGTCCCGCTCCGACTGGTCCACATCCTTGCGGAGGTCGTCGATCCGGCGCTCCAGTTCGCCCGATGCCCGCCCGGCATTGTCGGATTGCAGCGCGGCGGCCTTTTCCTTGTAGACATCGACGACGGTGTTGGCGATTTCGGCGGCCTTTTCCGGGTCGCGCGATTTCACCACCACGGCGACAATGAAGGTCTTGCCGGCGCGGTCGATGGCGACGGCTTCCGCCAGATTCTCCACCGCCAGCGCATGGCGCCGTTCGCTGGCGATCGGACCGTCGGAGCCTGAGACCAGCGATCGCAGCATGGAAAGCAGCGAGCCGAGACCGACAGCGCCGCCGCCGCCGTTGAATTCCGGATCCTCGTCCAGCTTCAACTCGTCGACCACGGCCGACATGACCGGCATGGAGCGCATGATCGCGGCCTGGTTTTCGATCAGCGACAACGTCGCCTCGCCCGGCAACCCGCCCTGCGCGGTCAGGTCCCGCTCGACGATCTGCAGATTGCGCGGGTCGATCAGCACGTCGGAGACGGCCTCGTAGTTCTTCGGCGTCGACAATGCGACAATCACGCCGAGCGCGGCACCGGCGATGGTCGTCGCCGCGATCAGCATCCTCGACTTCATGACGCCCCTGACCAGGGCAAGCGGATCGATGAGCGGCTTCCAGACGCCGACGCCATCATCCATCGACGGCGGTGCGACGCGCGACGGCGGCATGGCTTCTGCGGGCGCATCCCATCCGGCAAACAGACGGTCGAGCCTGTCCGCTTCGCGCGCCTCGACGGGTTCGGCGGGCGGCGCGGGCCTGGGGGGAGATGGGCGGGCAAGGGCCTCCATCAGGCTGTTGCCGGGA
>JBATNB010000129.1:0-4852 GCA_049290135.1 Rhizobiaceae bacterium | reverse complement strand
GTGCTGGCGCGCCCGGACCAGGTGGCGACCGCCGGCGTGCTCATGGCATTCCTGTGGCTGGCCGGCGACGGGATGCAGCGCCAGGCCGCGGCGGGGTTTGCGCTGGCGGTCGGCGCCTATGTTCTTGCCACGCATGGCAGCGGACATCCGGGCTGGTGGCCGCATTTGTGGTTTTCCACCTACCGGATCCAGGAGAGCATGGAGTTCTTCGATCCGCCGTTCTCGCTTGCCGTCTATGTCACGGCGTTCGCCTGGAACCTGGTGCGCGCGGCCACCGAGAACGCCTGGCTCGGCATCTATCTCGGCGTGGCGGTGCTGTGGGCGCTGCTGCATGCCGGCGGGCTTCCGTTCGACCGCCGGCGGCAGGCGCTCCTGGGCGCGGCGCTTGTGGCGATCGCGGCCAAATACGTGCTTTTCCCGCTGCATGACGGGCGCACGGTGTTTCCGGTGCTGTTCCCGGCCATGCTGATCGCGCTTTCGGCGGCGCGCGAGGCGGCGCGCAAGCGCACCTGACGGTCTTAGCCCCGCCGGCGGGCAACCCGACGCCTTTCCATGTCGCAAACAGGATTTGCCGGCGCGCGGGCGCGCAATAGAGTGCGCCAACAATCACGCATCCGGAGAAGCGCCATGTCCAAGTTCCCGAGCCGGGCCAGGGTCGTCATCATCGGCGTCGGCGGGATCGTCGGCGCCGCGGTCGCCCACCATCTGGTCGAGCGCGGCTGGGACGACATTGTCGGCCTCGACAAGTCCGGCATCCCGACCGACATCGGCTCGACGGCGCACGCCTCCGACTTCTGCTACACGACGAGCCACGATTTCATGTCGTGCTGGACGACGCTCTACTCGATCGATTTCTACGAGAAGCTCGGCCATTACGAGCGCATCGGCGGCATCGAGGTGGCGCGCGTCGGCGACGATTCGCGCATGGACGAGATCAAGCGCAAGGTCGCCTCGGCGCGGGCGTTCGGCACGCGCGCGCGCCTGATCGATGCAAGGGAAATCAAGGAAAAATTCCCGCTGATCGAGGAATCGATGGTGCAGGGCGGCCTGTGGGATCCCGATGCCGGCCTCGTCATCCCGCGCTCGCAGACGGTCGCCGGCAAGCTTGTCGACATGGCCGAGACGGCGGGCAAGCTCAGGACCTTCGCCAATACGGCGGCGAAATCGCTGCTGATCGAGAACGGCCGCATCCGGGGCGTCGTCACCGATCGCGGCACGATCGAGGCTGAGCATGTCGTGGTGTGCGCCGGGCTGTGGGGCCGCCTGATCGCCGAGATGGCGGGCGAGGACCTGCCGGTGATGCCGATCGATCATCCGCTGACCTTCTTCGGGCCGTACACGGAGTTCGCCGGCACGGGCAAGGAGATCGGCTTTCCGCTGATGCGCGACCAGGGCAACTCGGCCTACATGCGCGACACCGGCGATCCGAAGACCTCGGAAGGCGGCATGATCGAGTGGGGCTATTACGAGGAGCACGATCCGCGCCTCGTGCACCCGCGCGAACTGCTGGAAAAGGACCAGTGCCGGCTGTCGCCGTCGCAGCGCGACCTCGACATGGAGCAGATCCTGACGCCGCTGGAGCGCGCCATCGAACTGACGCCGATCCTCGGCGAACTCGGCTATGACGAACGCCGCTCGTTCAACGGCCTGCTGCAGGTGACCGCCGACGGCGGGCCGTCCTTCGGCGAAAGCCGCAAGGTGCGCGGCCTCTGGTACAATGTGGCCGTGTGGGTGAAGGACGGGCCGGCCTACGGCAAGCTGCTTGCCGACCTGATGACCGACGGGCGCACCGAATATGACCATGCACGGCTCGACTATGCGCGTTTCTATGAGCACCAGCTGAACGAGGAGTTCATCGCCGGGCGCTGCTCGGAGGCGGCGCAGAAGGTGTACAACCCGGCCGTCCACCCGCGCGAACCCTACGCCACCGGCCGAAACGTCAAGCATTCGCCGTTCTACGAGCGGGAGAAGGCGCTGGGCGGCCATTTCATGGAACTGGGCGGCTGGGAACGCGCCCATGGCTATGCCGCCAACGAGCACCTGCTTGAAAAATACGGCGATCGCGTGCCTGTGCGCGCCAACGAATGGGACAACCGGCATTTCTGGCGCGTGTCGAATGCCGAACACCTGGCGATGAGCGAGGATGTCGGCATGGTGAACCTGTCGCACTTCTTCGTCTTTGACGTGGAAGGCCCGGACCATGTGGCGCTGATGGAATGGCTGTGCGCGGCCAAGATCGGCGGCGACGGCATGGTGGGCAAGGGCATCTACACGCATTTCCTCGACGATCACGGCATGGTGCGCGCCGACCTGACGGTGATCCGCATGGCCGACCGTTGCCGCGTCATCGACGGCGCCGATGCCGGCCCGCGCGATCTCCTCTATGTCCGGCGGATGGCCGAGGACAAGGGGCTCGCCGTCACCGTCACCGACCGTTCGAGCGAGCTGGTGACGCTCGGCATCTGGGGCCCGAACGCGCGCGCGACGCTGAAGAAGGTGGTGGCCGAACCGGCGTCGCTCGACCCGGAGAATTTCCCGTTCGCGGCGCTGAGGGACATCACGATTGCCGGAAAAACCGTCACCGCCTTCCGCATCTCCTATGTCGGCGAGCAGGGCTGGGAACTGCACATGCGCTACGAGGATGCGCTGCCGGTGTGGGACGCGCTGGCCGGCATCGGCGTCATGCCGTTCGGGGTGGAGACCTATGCGAATTCCCGCCGCATGGAAAAGAGCCTACGGCTGCAGAACGCCGACCTTCTGACCGAGTACAACCTTCTGGAAGCCGACCTGCAGCGCCCGAAGGTGAAGGAGGCGGATTTCCGGGGCAAGGCGGCGCATCTGAGGCACCGCGCGCTGCCGCACCAGGCGGCGATCCTGTGCACGCTGACGCTGGAGTCCAATGTCGACGCAGGCGGCGTGAAGCGCTATCCGGTCGGCACGGTGCCGATCCTCGACCCGGAGACCGGAGAAACGCTCGTCGACAGCCTCGGCCGGCGTTCCTTCTCCACCTCGATGGCGTTCGGGCCGACGATCGGCAAGACGATCCTGCTGGCCTACCTGCCGCACGACAAGGCCGTGAAGGGCAACCGCTTCGAGATCGAGTATTTCGCCGAGCGCTACCCGGTGGCGGTCGCGGGCGTCGGTTACGAGCCGCTGTACGACCCGGAGAATGCGAAACCGAGGAGCTAGGGGTGCCCCAGAACGAAACGGCGGACCGTTCACGCGAAGTTGAGCGGTAGCCGGGAGCAAGCCAGTGCATCATGCGCCATGCGCAGGATCGCCACGGCATTCGTCGCACTCGCCTTCGCCTCCGCTGCCCCTGCCGCCGAGACGGTGGACGTCGCGCTGGTCCTGGCAGCCGATGTCTCCATGTCGATGTCGGAGGACGAGATCGCCATCGAGCGGGCGGGCTATGCCGCGGCGTTGACGCACGAGACCGTGCTGCGGGCCATCGCGGGCGGGCGGCACGGGCGCATCGCGCTCACCTTCTTCGAATGGGCGGGCGCGGAGACGCAGCGCGTGGTGCTGCCCTGGACCATCGTCGACAGCGCCGAAAGCGCCGAGGCGGCCGCCAGGATCATCCGCGAAGCGCCGGCCGAACGCGCCCGGCGCACCTCGATTTCCGGTGCGATCGGCTTCGGCCATGATCTTTTCGCCGAGGCGGCCATCCTTGCCGACCGGCGCGTGATCGATGTGTCCGGCGATGGGCCGAACAACCAGGGCGAACCAGTGACGGCGGCGCGCGACCGCGCCATCGCCGACGGCGTCATCATCAGCGGCCTGCCGCTGATGACGCGCGGCGGGTTCTCCTCGCCCTTCGACATTGCCGGGCTCGATGCCTATTATCGCGACTGCGTCATCGGCGGGCCGGGCGCCTTCGTCTTTCCCGTCAACGACTGGGCCGGATTTTCCGAAGCGGTCCGGCGCAAGCTCGTGCTCGAGATTGCCGCCGACGAAGCCCTGATCGTCCCGGCCGCGGCGCGTGAGAAGTCCGACTGCCTGATCGGCGAGAAAATCTGGGAAAACCGTGGCATCGACTGGCGTTAACGGGCCTGGTGCCTGTTGCGCAGATCGGGCGCTTCGGCTATTGCAATCGATTACATCGACATGGGAGCGGCGGGCGCATGGCTGTGCGGGCGGACGATATCGACGGCATTCTCGACGCCATGACGCTTGAGGAGCAGGTGAGCCTGCTGTCGGGCGCCGACTTCTGGACGACCAACGGCGTGGAGCGCCTCGGCGTGCCGGCGATCAAGGTTACCGATGGTCCCAATGGCGCGCGCGGCGGCGGTGGACTGGTCGGCGGCGTCACGGCGGCGGCGTTTCCCGTCGGCATCGCGCTCGGCGCCTCGTTCGATCCCGAACTCGTGCGCGAAACCGGACGGGCCATCGGCGAGGAGGCGTTGACCAAGGGCGCGTGCGTTCTTCTGGCCCCGACCGTCAACCTGCACCGCACGGCGGTGAACGGGCGCAATTTCGAATGCCACTCGGAAGATCCGTTCCTGGCGGCCGAAATGGCCTCGGCCTATGTCGAAGGCGTGCAGTCGACCGGGGTGGCGGCGACGATCAAGCATTTCGCCGGCAACGAATCCGAATACCAGCGCATGACGATGTCGTCCGACGTGGACGAGCGCACGCTGCGCGAACTCTATCTGCTGCCGTTCGAGGTCGCGGTGAAGCGGGCCGGCGCGCGGGCGGTGATGTCTGCCTACAACCGGCTGAACGGGACGTTTGCCTCCGAACATCCGTGGCTGCTGACCCGCGTGCTGCGCCAGGAATGGGGGTTCGACGGCCTGGTGATGTCGGACTGGTTCGGTTCGCATTCGACGGTGGAAAGCGTCGAGGCCGGCCT
>JBATNB010000128.1:0-7324 GCA_049290135.1 Rhizobiaceae bacterium | reverse complement strand
CCGATAGCGCCGAGCGCCGAACGCACCGCCGGGCTTTCCCCCAAGACCGCGCCCGTCCGGGGCCTGCCGGTATTGCGACCCGGCATGACGCCTCCCTGACGGACGAACCGTCCTTCCGCGCGCATGGTCCGTCCACGATTTTGACAGCCGCGAGGACCGATCGATGAACGCAACGACCGAGGCCATGCCGGGCGAACGCGGCCGCCGTGGCGGCCGGGCGATGAAACGGGCCGGGACCGGCGCGGCCTTCGACCAGCCGCCCTTCCGCTCGTTGAAGCACCGGTTCCCGCCCACCCCCGTCGTCTCGGCGGACGAACTGGAATCCATCCACCTCGCCTCGCTCAAGGTCCTGTCCGAGATCGGCCTCGACGTCCTGCACGACGATGCCCGCGCCATCATGAAACGCGCCGGCGCCGACGTGCGCGACGGATCGGAACGCGTGCGCTTCGATCCCGACATGATGATGGAGACCGTGCGGTCCGCGCCGCCGGTAGTGCCGGTGACGGCGCGCAACCCCGCGCACAGCTACGAGTTCGGCGGCGACAACCTCGTGTTTGCCCAGGTCGGCTCGGCGCCGAACTGTTCGGACCTAGACAATGGCCGGCGCGCCGGCAACCAGGCCGACTTCCGCAACCTCGTGCGCCTTGCGCAGATGCACAACATCATCACCGCGACCGGCGGCTATCCCGTCGAGCCGGTCGACATCCATCCCTCGATCCGCCACCTGGAATGCCTGCGCGACCTGGCCACCCTCACCGACAAGGTCTTCCACATCTATTCGCTCGGCCGCGAACGCAATCTCGACGGCATCGAGATCGCCCGCATCGCCAACGGACTGTCCCGCGAGCAACTGCTCGACACGCCCGTCAGCTACACCATCATCAATACCAATTCGCCGCTGAAGCTCGACGTGCCGATGATGGAGGGCATCATCCAGATGTCCGGACACGGCCAGCTGGTGATCGTCACGCCGTTCACGCTGGCCGGCGCCATGGCGCCGGTCACGGTCGCCGGCGCGGTGGTGCAGCAGAACGCCGAGGCGCTTGCCGGCATTGCTTTCACCCAGATGGTGCGCAAGGGCGCGCCCGTCGGCTATGGCGGCTTCACCTCCAATGTCGACATGAAGTCCGGCGCTCCGGCTTTCGGCACGCCGGAATACATGAAGGCGCAGTTGCTCGGCGGCCAGTTGGCCCGGCGCTACCGCATCCCCTACCGCACCTCCAACACCTGCGCGGCCAACGCGGTCGATGCGCAATCGGCCTGGGAAAGCGTGTTCTCGCTGTGGGGCGCGGTGATGGGCGGCGGCAATTTCATCCTCCATGCCGCCGGCTGGCTGGAAGGCGGCCTGCGCGCTTCCTACGAAAAGATGATCGTCGACATCGACCTCCTGCAGATGGTGGCGGAGTTCCTGGCGCCGCTCGATACCAGCGACGACGCGCTTGCCGTCGAAGCGATCCGCGATGTCGGTCCCGGCGGTCATTTCTTCGGCACCGCCCACACCCAGGCGCGCTACAAGACGGCGTTCTATCCGCCGGTCCTGTCCGACTGGCGCAATTTCGAGACCTGGCGCGAGGCTGGTTCCCCGACCGCCGAACAGCACGCCAACCGGGTGTGGAAGGAGCGCCTCGCCCAATATGTCGAGCCGCCGATGGATCCGTCGATCCGCGAGGAACTCGACGCCTTCGTCGACAAGCGCAAGGCCGAAGGCGGCGCGCCGACGGATTTTTGATGATTACGAAGGTCGTGGCCTTTGCCCTTGACACCCCCTCACCGCCTCGCTTCGCTCGGCACCTCTCCCCCGCTCCGCAGGGGAGAGGAAAGCGCTTCATCCGCGCCGCCCTTCCTCTCCCCCATCGAAATGGGGGAGAGGTGCCGAGCGAAGCGAGGCGGTGAGGGGGAAATGCCAGCCCACGACGAGAGTTCGCGATCACGCCGCAGACCGGGCGCAACATCCAGATCGCGCCAACTGCGAACCAACGGAAAAGTCGCCGAAGCGCTTCTTTGGACCGAATTGAAGAATCGCGATTTGAGCGGACATGAATTCGTTCGCCAACTTCCGATCGGCCCCTACTTCGCCGACTTCTGCTGCCGCGGGAAGAAACTCGCCGTCGAAGTCGATGGCTCCCGGCACCCCGACAGCCCCCACGACCGCCGTCGCGACACCTTCATGCTCGCACAAGGCCATTCGACCCTCCGCTTCTGGTCTGTCGATGTCCTTCGCGCCCGCCCCGCCCTGCTCGACACCATCCTTGCCGCGCCAGGAGGCCGTCTGGAAGCCATCCGCGCGGCCGATCTCCGCTTCCTCCCTGCCCCAACGCCATCCTCTACACCGGAGCCAACCCCATGAAATCCCACTATCGCGCAATCGTCATCGGCGGCGGTGTCGTCGGCTGCTCGGTCCTCTACCACCTCGCCAAGTTCGGCTGGACCGACGTGCTGCTGATCGAGCGATCGGAGCTCACCTCGGGATCGTCGTGGCACGCCGCCGGCGGCTTCCACACGCTGAACGGCGATCCGAACGTCGCCAAGCTGCAGGCCTACACCGTGTCGCTCTACAAGGAGCTGGAGGAGATTTCCGGCCAGTCCTGCGGCCTGCACCTGACCGGCGGCGTCATGATGGCCGACACGCCGGAGCGCATGGATTTCCTTCGCCTCGCCCACGCCAAGGGCCGCTATCTCGGCATGAACACCGAGCTCATCACACCGTCCGAGGCAAAGGCGATGTTCCCGCTGATGGACGAGACGAATTTCGTCGGCGCCATGTGGGATCCGGTCGAAGGCCATCTCGACCCGTCCGGAACGACCCATGCCTACGCCAAGGCCGCCCGCAAGCTCGGCGCCGAGATCGAGCTCAGGAACCGCGTCGTCGACCTGACGCAGACGCCTGACGGCACATGGAATGTCGTCACCGAGAAGGGCACCGTGCATGCCGAGCATGTCGTCAATGCCGGCGGCCTGTGGGCGCGCGAGGTCGGGCGCATGGTCGGGCTGGAGCTGCCGCTGCTCGCCATGGAGCACATGTATCTCCTGACCGAGGACATGCCGGAAGTCATGGAATACAACAAGGCGACCGGCCGCGAACTGATCGGCGTGATGGATTTCAAGGGCGAGATCTACACGAGGCAGGAGCGCAACGGCATCCTGCTCGGCACCTACGAAAAGGCCTGCAGGCCGTGGTCGCCGGTCGAAACGCCGTGGAATTTCGGCCACGAACTGCTTCAGCCCGACATCGAGCGCATCGCGCCGTCGCTGGAGATCGGCTTCAAGCATTACCCGGCGGTCGAAAAGGCCGGCATCAAGCAGATCATCAACGGCCCGTTCACCTTCGCCCCAGACGGCAATCCGCTCGTCGGCCCGGTGCAGGGACTGACCAATTTCTGGTGCGCCTGCGCCGTCATGGCCGGCTTCTCCCAGGGCGGCGGCGTTGGCCTGGCCTTGTCGCAATGGATGATCAATGGCGATCCCGGCGCCGACATCTGGGGCATGGATGTCGCCCGCTTCGGCGAATGGGCGACGCTGCGCTACACCAACGCCAAGGTGCGCGAGAACTATTCCCGCCGCTTCTCCATCCGCTTCCCCAACGAGGAACTGCCCGCCGCCCGGCCACACCAGACCACGCCGGTCTACGACGTCATGGTCCGCGACAATCACGCCGTCATGGGTGACAGCTGGGGCCTGGAGACACCGCTGTGGTTCGCACCGTCCGCTGCCGAGGCAAAGGACATCCCCACCTATCATCGCTCGAATGATTTCAAGCACATCGGCGACGAAGTGAAGGCCGCGCGCGAGCGCGTCGGCGTCACCGAGACGTCGAATTTCGCCAAGTATCGGGTCGAGGGTCCGGGCGCGGAAGCCTTCCTCGACCGGCTGATGACCAACACCATGCCGAAGATCGGCCGCATCGTGCTCACCCCGATGCTGAACGAGCGCGGCAAGATCATCGGCGACTTCACCATCGCCAGGCTATCGGCCGAGCGCTTCATGATCTGGGGCTCGATCGCCGCGCAGAAATACCACATGCGCTGGTTCGAGCGGCACCTGCCGGCCGACGGCTCGGTGTCAGTCCACCGCTTCGGCATGGATCTGGTCGGCCTGTCGATCGCCGGCCCGAAATCGCGGGACGTGCTGCGAAAGCTGACCGACGCGGACGTGTCGAACGCCGCCTTCCGGTTCATGGACATCCGCGAAATGGACGTGAACGCCGCCCCGTGCATCGTCAACCGGCTCACCTATGCCGGCGATCTCGGCTACGAATTGTGGATGGCGCCGGCATACCAGCGCAAGATCTACGAGGGTATCAAGGCCGCCGGCGCCGAGTTCGGCATCGTCGATTTCGGCATGCGGGCGCTACTGTCCATGCGGCTCGAGAAGAACTTCCCCACCTGGTTCCGCGAACTGCGCCCGATCTACGGCGTGTTCGAGGGCGGCATGGAGCGCTTCATCAAGTTGAACAAGGGCGACTTCATTGGCCGCGATGCCGCCGCCAGGGAACAGGCCGAAGGGCCGAAGCTGCGCCGCGTCTCGCTCGTCGTCGACGCCACGACCGCCGACGTCATGGGCGACGAGCCGATCTGGGCCCGGACCTCGACCGACTATGGCACCGTCGAGAAGCCGCATGGCCACGGCGCCCCGCGCCGCGACGCCGCCGGCAACCTCACGCCGAAAAATCCCGACACCGGCATCGAACGCGACGGCTGGCGCGTCGTCGGCTGGGTGACCTCCGGCGGTTACGCCCACCATGTCGGCAAGTCGATGGCGCAGGGCTACGTCCCCGTCGCGCTCGCCGGAGACGAGAGCGAGGGCCTGTTCGAGATCGAGATCCTCGGGGCTCGTCGCGCCGCGCGCATCAACAAGGAGCCGTTGTTCGATCCGACCGGAGAGAGGATGCGGGCGTAGGCCCGGCCAGGTATCAGTCACGAATTCAGGACGGCTTTCCGGTTCCGGAGTATCCCATGGCCAGCAATCCCGGCAATTTCGGCTCTCACCGCCCGCGCAAGATCGCGCCCATGTCGCCCGGCGCGCCCTGGTCGCAGGACGAGTATGAGCGCCTGGCGAACGAGGCGCGCGACAAGGCCTCCGCGCTCAATTTCCATGCCATCGGCTATGGCGCGCTGGCCGAGGGCGAATGGAAGGCCGCCGGCATTCCCGATCCCGACCTCGCCGCGATGCGGAAGCGGCGGCTGGAGCGCATCCGGGCGGAACTGAGGCGGCGCGACTATGCCGGCATCCTGCTCTACGACCCGCTGAACATCCGCTACGCCGCCGACCACACCAACATGCAACTGTGGACCGCGCACGACGCTTCCCGCTACCTGTTCCTGGCGACCGAGGGGCCGGTCGTGCTGTTCGAGTTCCAGAACTGCTTTCACCTGTCCGACCATACCGGTATGGTCGACGAGGTGCGGCCGGCCAAAAGCTGGATCTACATGTTCGCCGCCGACAACATCGAGGCGGCGGCGCGCGACTGGGCGGCCGAGATCGCCGACCTTGTGCGCACCCATGGCGGCGGCAACCGCACCATCGCCGTCGACCACCTTGATGCCGAGGGCATCATGGCGCTGACCGATGCCGGCGTGCGCGTGCGCAACGGCGAAAGCGTCATGGAGCAGGCCCGCCTCATCAAGGGCCCGGACGAACTGATCTGCATGCGCCGCGCCATCCATGCCTGCGAAGCGGCCATGCACGAGATGGAAGCCGCGATGAAGCCCGGCATGACGGAGAACGACATCTGGGCGCTGCTGCATGCCGGCAACATCCGCCGCGGCGGCGAGTGGATCGAGACGCGGCTGCTCGCCTCCGGACCGCGCACCAATCCGTGGTTCCAGGAATCGTCGGCGCGCGTGGTCGAGGCCGGCGACATCGTCGCCTTCGATACCGACCTCATCGGCCCCTACGGCTATTGCTGCGACATCTCCCGCACCTGGCGCTGCGGCGACACGAAGCCCACCAACGAGCAGCGCGACCTCTACCGCATCGCCGCCGAGCAGATCGCCTACAATGGCGAACTGGTGCGCCCCGGCACCACGCTGCTGGAACTGACTGCGAAGTCGAAGCTGCCGCCGGCGGACTGCCGGCCGAACCGCTACGGTGTGCTCTTCCATGGCGTCGGCCTGTGCGACGAATACCCCTCGGTATTCCACCCCGAAGACCTCGGCGCCCACCCCTTCGACGAGGAGCTGCGCCCCGGCATGGTGCTGTGCGTGGAAAGCTACATCGGCCGTCTCGGCGGCAAGGAAGGCGTGAAGCTCGAGGAACAGCTGCTCGTCACCGAAACCGGCTGCGAACAGCTGTCGAAATACCCTCTCGACGAGCGGCTGATGGGCTGAGGCGGCCGCAAGCGCGACCGCCTCCCGGGTCTTTGTCACCCCTTGCCGTTGCCATCGCCCTTCTTGCCTTCCGGATGCAGGGCGGCGCCGAGAATGTGGCTCGCCGTCCCGATCACCTGGCTGGAATGCCCGACGATCAGCGGATCCGGGCCGCGCACGATGTGCTCGTCCTTGTTGGGATAGGGCAGCGACGACAGGAAATGCTGCATGGCGTTGAGGCGCGCCCGCTTCTTGTCGTCGGACTTCACCACCGTCCACGGCGCATCCGCGGTATCGGTGTAGAAGAACATGGCTTCCTTGGCTTCGGTGTAGTCTTCCCACTTGTCGAGCGAGGCACGGTCGATCGGCGACAGCTTCCAGTGCTTCAGCGGATCGCGCTCGCGCTGTTCGAACCGGCGACGCTGTTCCTCGCGCGTCACCGAGAACCAGAACTTGAACAGCAGGATGCCCGAGCGCACCATCATGCGCTCAAGTTCCGGCGCCTGGCGCATGAATTCCAGATAGTCGTTCGGCGTGCAGAACCCCATGACGCGCTCGACGCCGGCGCGATTGTACCAGGAGCGGTCGAACATCACCATCTCGCCGCCCGCGGGCAGGTGCTGCACGTAGCGCTGGAAATACCATTGCGTGGCTTCGCGCTCGGTCGGCTTCTCCAGCGCCACCACACGCGCGCCGCGTGGATTGAGATGCTCCATGAACCGCTTGATCGTGCCGCCCTTGCCGGCCGCGTCGCGGCCTTCGAACAGGATGACGACGCGCTGCTTGGTCGCCTTCACCCAATCCTGGACCTTCAGCAACTCGACCTGGAGTTCGGCCTTGTGCGCCTCGTACACCGCCGTGCGCATACGCTCCTTGTAGGGATACTCGCCGGTTTCGAACGCATGGCGGATCGCATCGGGATCATGCTTCATCTGCGCGAGCCTGGAACGCCGGTTTGCCGGTTTCGGCTTGCTGCTCTTGCCGGTCTTGGCAGGCTTCGCCGGCGCCTGCGCGGGCGC
>JBATNB010000127.1:0-6787 GCA_049290135.1 Rhizobiaceae bacterium | reverse complement strand
GGCGGGCCTTGTGCTGCGCCCGGCGTCGACCGCCGAAACCGCAGCGATCCTCAGGCTGGCCGACGAAACCCGCACGCCGATCGTGCCGCAGGGCGGCAATACCGGGCTCGTTGGCGGCCAGACGGCGGATGCGGACGGCCGGCAGGTCGTGTTGTCGCTTGCACGCATGAACCGGATCCGCGAACTCGATCCGCGGTCCGCCACGCTGACGGTCGAGGCGGGTGTGATCCTGTCCGAGGCAAAGATCGCCGCCGACCGTGCCGGGCTGCTGTTCCCGTTGTCGCTGGCCTCCGAGGGGTCTTGCCAGATCGGCGGCAACCTCGCCACCAATGCCGGCGGCGTGGCGGCGCTTGCGCATGGCGTGGCGCGCGACCTGTGCCTCGGCCTGGAGGTGGTGTTGCCGGGCGGAGCCGTGCTCGACGATCTGCGCAAGCTCAAGAAGGACAACACCGGCTACGACCTGAAGAACCTGTTCATCGGCTCGGAGGGGACGCTCGGCGTGATCACCGCGGCCGTGCTCCGGCTGTTGCCGAAGCCGGCGGGCCGCTCCGTCGCCTGGGTAGGCCTGTCAACGCCCGAGGAGGCGCTGGCGCTCTTCAGGCAGGCGTCGGCGGCATGCGGCACGGCGCTCGTGTCATTCGAACTGATCGGCGACCGTCCGTTGCGCTTCGGCCTGCGCCATGTTCCGGGCCTTCTCGCCCCTCTCGCCGGCGCGCATGCCTGGCACGTGCTGATGCAGATCGATTCGCTGCGATCCGCCCATGACGCGGCCATGACCATGGAACGCGTCCTGGCCGGCGCGCTGGAGGCCGGTCTTGTCGCCGACGCGGCCATCGCCGCCGGCGAGCCGCAGGCCGAACGATTGTGGCGGATTCGCGAGACGATCCCCGGCGCGCAGAAGTTCGAGGGCGCTTCGATCAAGCACGACATCGCCGTGCCGATTGCCGCGATCCCGGAATTCATCGCCACGGCCGATGCCGCGGTGGAGCGTGCCGCGCCCGGGGCCCGCGTCGTCTGCTTCGGCCACATGGGCGACGGAAACCTGCACTACAACATCGCGCCGCCTAACGGCGTCGCCGACGCCGATTTCCTGCGCGACGAGGAGGCCGTCCATGCCGCCGTGCACGGCGTGGTGCGCGAACTGGGCGGGTCGATTTCCGCCGAACACGGCATCGGCCGCATGAAGCGTGACGAACTGGCCCGAACCGCGCCTCCGGTCGCCCTCGACCTGATGCGCCGGGTCAAGCGCGCCTTCGATCCGAACGGGATCATGAACCCGGGAAAGCTGCTGTGACCGGCGGCCCGGGGGCGTTGCAAACCGCTAACCATTGAAACCGGTCAGGCAAACTTAACCCTCTCCCTTAAGCGCGACGGCACGATTGCCCGCTTATTGTCCCTGCAACGAGGCCGGGAAACGGCCCGCGAGAAGACCGGCAAACGGCTCTCGAAGTTGACAGGGTTGAACCATGACCGCCGAACTGAAGCCCGTCTGGGCCGGCGCAGCGTTGCGCCTCGATCCGTTCCGCCTGCCGCAGGTGGTCACCTACGCCGGCCGCGACGATCTCGGCGAGGTGAGCATCCATATCGACGAGCGTGGCGCCCGCCTGCGCCGCATCCTCGATCGCTCCGGCCTGCCGGTGTCGATCGCGCTGCCCTTTCGCGTCTTCGCCGGCGTTGCCGCCCGCGCCATCGAGGATGGCGAAGGCCGCGTGACGGTGACGCTCGAACTGCACCATCCCGACAAGCATTTGTGTGTGCCGCTGCTCGTGGCCGGCGACCTCGATGACATTGCCGCCGACTGGCGCGCCTGGGCCAAGGCCGCGAAGCTGCCGATGCTGCTGGTGGAGGCCGACGGCGTCGCCCGGCCGCTCGAGGCCACGCTCGGCAAGGCCGAAAGCTATGCGCGGCGCAAGGGCAAGGCAATCAACCGCCGCCGGACGCGTTTCCAGGCCCGCCGCGCTTCCGGATCGCTCGGCGTGCGCCTCGTCATCGCCGGCGTCGAAATCATCGCGCGGAAATAGAGCCGATCAAATCAGTGACTTGAGCGCCGGCCAGATCGCGCCGGCGATGAGACCTGCGAAGACCAGCATCCCGACAGTGAAGTTTGACCGGAACAGGCTGAGGCACTGGGCCGGATCGTCGATGTCCAGGCGGCGGATCTGCCCGGACATGTGCACGCCGGCCGCGACAAGCCCAGCCAGCGCCGGCACCGGCACCGGCACCAGCGCGAACGCGGTCGCCATCAGCGCCAGCGCACCGCCGTAAAGGCCCACGAGCCAGGTCTTGGTGCGGCCGCCGAACAGGCGCGCCGTCGAACGCACGCCGATCAGTGCGTCGTCTTCCTTGTCCTGATGCGCGTAGATCGTGTCGTAGCCGATCACCCACAGGATCGAGCCGGCATAAAGCGCGACGGCCGCCGCGTCGAGGCGTCCGAAAACCGCCGCCCAACCCATCAGCGCACCCCAGGAGAAGGCCAGGCCGAGCACGAATTGCGGCCAGTCGGTCACGCGCTTCATGAACGGATAGACAGCCACCACCGCGAGCGAGGCAAGCCCGGTCATGATGGTGAATCCGTTGAACGCCAGCAGAACGGCAAGGCCGACGAGCCCCTGCGCGCCGAGAAAGAGGTAGGCCTGTCGCCGGCTGACCTTGCCCGACGGCAGCGGCCGCGAACGGGTCCGCTCCACCCGGGCGTCGAACTGCTCGTCGCTCAGATCGTTCCAGGTGCACCCGGCGCCGCGCATGGCGATGGCGCCAACGGCGAACAGCAGGAGATGCGCGGCAAATCCGGCCCAGGTCTGCGGCGATCCGGGGGCGCTGAATGCCATCGCCGCCGACCACCAGCACGGCCACATCAGCAAATGCCAGCCGATTGGCCGGTCCCACCGTGCCAGCTGGGCATAGGGCCATGCCGGTCGTGGCAAGGCCCGATAGACCCAGTGGCCGGACGGGGCATCCGCCACGCGGCCTTGCGACGTGCGGGACTGGACCGGCTCCATGGCGCGTTCAGATCGCCGCTTCGACCATGATCTCGACATCGAGACCGGGCGCGGCGAGCTTGCCCTCGACCGTGGCGCGCGCCGGGGTCTGGCCCCTGACCACCCAGGCATCCCAGGCGGCGTTCATTTCGCCGAACGTACGGATGTCGGTCAGCCAGATGTTGGCCTTGAGGATTTTCGTCTTGTCGGTCCCGGCGCGGTGCAGAAGCCGGTCGATCTGCGCCAGCACGTCCTCGGTCTGGGCGCGCACGGAAGCGCCGGCGGCCGCGTCGGCGACCACGCCGGCCAGATAGACCTTGCCGCCATGGATGACGGCCTGGCTCATGCGGTCGCCCGCGTCGATTCGTGTGATGGTCATGGTCGGTTTCCTGTGATGGCATGTCTGCTCTAGGACAGGCACGCCCGGCTTGGCAACGTCGCTCGCGTGCCTGAAAAGTCGCGGCATCCGCGCCGCCGGGCGCGCGGCGCTTTAGGAAGGAACATCAAAATGACCGGTCGCATGGCGCAAACCCTTGTCCAGGCCACGTTCGCCGCCGCATTGGCGATCCTCGGCGGCGCCGGCGTCGCGGCGAACGAGCGCGGCGCGGAGCAGCTCATCGAACTGCCCGGAAACCCCTCCACCGGATATCGCTGGCGCTACGACCCGGCCGCCTCGGCGGGGGCGGACCATGTCGCCATCGTCGAGCTCGGCTACCAGGCGCCGGAATCGCCGATGCCCGGCGCGCCGGCGGTCTTCGCCTTCCGCGTGGATTGCGTTTCGGCCGGCGATGCCCGGCTGGTCTTCCGTTACCTCCGCCCGTGGGAAGACGTCGCGGTCGAGACCCGCGAGATCGAAACGCACTGCCCGTGACCTCGCTCGGCCTTGACCCGCCGGAGGGCGCCGCCTACCCGGGGCGACCCCGGAGCGAACCGTGGAGGAATGCCGCATGAACATCCTGCTGATCGGCTCGGGCGGCCGGGAGCATGCCCTGGCCTGGAAGCTGCGCGAATCGCCGTCCACGGAAAACCTGTGGTGTGCGCCGGGCAATCCCGGCATTGCCCACATTGCCGAATGCGTGGCGCTGGATCCGGCCGACCATGCCGCGGTGATCGCCTTCTGCCAGGCCCATGCGGTGGGGCTGGTCGTGATCGGACCCGAGGCGCCGCTGGTCGGCGGACTGGCCGATCGGTTGCGCGCCGAGGGGTTCGCCGTTTTCGGCCCGTCGGCCGCCGCGGCACGGCTCGAAGGGTCGAAGGGCTTCACCAAGGATTTCTGCGCCCGCCACGGCATTCCGACGGCGGCCTATGGCCGCTTTGCCGATGCCGCATCGGCGAAAGCCCACGTTTCCGCTCATGGCGCGCCGATCGTGGTCAAGGCCGATGGCCTGGCCGCCGGCAAGGGCGTGACCGTGGCGCTGACGGTCGCGGAGGCCCATCGTGCCATCGACGAGTGCCTTGCCGGAGCCTTTGGCGCCGCCGGAGCCGAAGTCGTGGTCGAGGAGTTCCTGGACGGCGAGGAAGCAAGCTTCTTCTGCCTCACCGATGGCCGGACCGTGCTGCCATTCGGCACCGCGCAGGACCACAAGCGTGTCGGCGATGGCGATACCGGCCCCAATACCGGCGGCATGGGCGCCTATTCGCCGGCGCCCGTGCTCGACGACGCGACACAGCGCCGGGTGATCGACACGATCATCCAGCCGACGATTGACGGTATGGCCGCCGAAGGCACGCCGTTTGTCGGCGTGCTCTATGCCGGCCTGATGCTCACCGGGCAGGGACCGAGCCTGATTGAATACAATGTCCGGTTCGGCGACCCGGAATGCCAGGTGCTGATGATGCGCCTCGATGCCGACCTGGCCCGCATCCTCCACGCCGCGGCGACCGGAAGCCTGGATGGAATCGATTTGCGCTGGCGGCCGGGCTTTGCCCTGACCGTGGTCATGGCTGCGCGCGGCTACCCTGGCGAACCCGAGCGGGGCGGGGAGATCGCCGGGATCGAGGCGGCAGAGGCGACGGGCGCGAAGGTGTTTCAGGCCGGAACCGCGATGGTGGACGGCCGGCTTGTGGCGCAAGGCGGACGCGTGCTCAACGTGACGGCCCTGGGCGCAACGGTCGGCGAAGCCCGGCAGGCCGCATACGCCGCCGTCGACCGCATCGGCTGGGCAGGCGGGTTTTGCCGGCGCGATATCGGCTGGCGCGCCGTCGCCCGGGAGAAGACCGCGCAATGACGCCACGCCGGTGTCAACCGGTCGATTGCGCGCCGTCGCATCGCCCCGTAGAGACGGAGGCTGTCTGCGCAACAGGAGGTCCCACATGTATCGCGCGCCGCTGGCCGATATCGCCTTCGCCCTCAACGAGGTCGCCGGCCTCCGTGACACGTTGGGCAAGGGTCGATTCGCCGAGCTGACCGACGATCTGGTCGAGGCGGTCCTGGCCGAGGCCGGGCGTTTCGCCGGGGAGGAGATCGCACCGCTCGCCCGTGTCGGCGATACCGTCGGCGCCCGCCTTCACAATGGCGTGGTGACGACACCGCCGGGATGGCGCGACCTCTACCGCCGCTGGATCGAAGGCGGCTGGAATGCCTTGCCCGGTCCTGTCGAGCATGGCGGCCAGGGGCTGCCGACGATGCTGTCGATGGCGGCGCTGGAAATGTGGAACTCCGCCTCCATGTCCTTCGCGCTCGGCCCCACGCTCACCATGGGCGCGGTGGAAGCCCTTGAGAAGCACGGCTCGGCCGATTTGCGCGAGCGGTGGCTCGGCAAGCTCGTCTCGGGCGAATGGATGGGCACGATGAACCTGACGGAGCCGCAAGCCGGCTCCGATCTCGCGGCACTGCGGGCGCGCGCCGAGCCGCAGGGCGATGGCACCTATCGGATCTTCGGCCAGAAGATCTTCATCACCTATGGCGAGCACGATTTCACCGACAACATCGTCCACCTCGTGCTGGCGCGATTGCCCGACGCCCCCGCCGGCACGCGCGGCATCTCGCTGTTCCTGGTGCCGAAATACCTGCCGGACGCCGCCGGGAATTTCACTGCCCGCAACGACCTGTTCTGCCAGTCGCTCGAGCACAAGCTCGGCATTCATGGCTCGCCGACCTGCGTGATGATCTATGGCGACGGGCGCCACGGCGCTGGCGCCGGCGCGGTCGGCTGGCTGATCGGCGAGGAAAATCGCGGCCTCGCCTGCATGTTCACCATGATGAACAACGCCCGCCTCGCCATCGGCGTGCAGGGCGTGGCGGTCGCCGAGGCGGCGACGCAGAAGGCGCTCACCTTCGCGCGTGAACGCCGCCAGGGCCGCGGCCCGGGCGATGCGGGCCCGGGCATGAGCCCGATCGCGCACCATCCCGACATCCAGCGCAATCTGGCCACCATGCAGGGACTGACCGCGTTGGCGCGCGCGCTCTGCTTCACCTGCGCCCATGCCATCGACATGGAGCATGGAACCGGCCAGGCGCACTGGCGCGAGCGCGCGGCGCTGCTGACGCCGCTGGCCAAGGCGTTTTCCACCGACATCGGCGTCGAGGTCGCCTCGCTCGGCCTCCAGGTCCATGGCGGCATGGGCTTCATCGAGGAGACCGGGGCGGCGATGCTGTATCGCGATGCGCGTATCGCCCCGATCTACGAGGGCACCAACGGCATCCAGGCCATCGACCTCGTCCAGCGCAAGCTGCCGCTGGCGGGCGGAGCACAGGTCGAAGCCCTGTTCGCCGAAATGCGCGCGGCGATCGCCGATGTCGGCGGCGCGTCATCCGGGTTCGGCCGCACCGCCGCATGCCTGGCCTCGGCGCTGGCCGACCTCGAAGC
>JBATNB010000126.1:0-2482 GCA_049290135.1 Rhizobiaceae bacterium | reverse complement strand
CCGCCCGCGCCGTGGCCGAACAGGCGCCGAACGCGGCGCGCTTCAACCCGCTCTTCGTCCACGCCGCCGTCGGCAACGGCAAGACCCACCTCCTGCAGGCCATCGCCGCCGAGGCGCTTGTCCGGCGGGCCGGGCAGAAGGTCGTCTACCTGACGGCGGAATATTTCATGTGGCGGTTCGCCACGGCGATTCGCGACAACCAGGCGCTGTCGTTCAAGGAACGCCTGCGCGACATCGACCTGCTGGTCATCGACGACATGCAGTTCCTGCAGGGCAAGTCGATCCAGAACGAGTTCTGCCACCTCATCAACACGCTGCTCGACAGCGCGCGCCAGGTGGTGGTGGCGGCGGACCGGCCGCCCTCGGAGCTGGAATCGCTCGATCCGCGCATCCGATCGCGCCTGCAGGGCGGCGTGGCGCTGGAAATGGCGCCGCCCGACCATGCCATGCGGCTGGCCATTCTCCAGGACCGGCTCGCCGCCGCGCAGGCCGCCGATCCCACCGTCACCATTCCCGACGACGTGCTCGACCATGTGGCGCGGGTCGTCACCGGGTCCGGGCGCGAGCTGGAGGGCGCGCTCAACCAGATCCTGTTTCGCCATTCGCTCGAACCCGGGATCACGCTTGAGCGCATCGACGACCTGATCGGGCATCTGTGCCGGAACGCCGAGACGCGCAAGGTGCGCATCGAGGACATCCAGCGGGTGGTGGCCAAGCACTACAACGTGTCCAAGACCGAGCTCCTGTCCGACCGGCGCACGCGCACCATCGTCAAGCCGCGCCAGGTGGCGATGTACCTGTCTAAGATCATGACGCTCCGCTCCCTGCCGGAAATCGGCCGGCGATTCGGCGGACGCGACCACACCACGGTGCTGCACGCGGTGCGCAAGATCGAAACCCAGGCGGAAACCGACGGCGCATTGTCGCAGGAACTGGAACTGCTCAAACGCCTGATCGCCGACCAGTCCTGAGCGGCCGGGGTTATCCAAAGGAAAAGGGCGCGGCGCGGCGGCCAAGGGTCCGTCGCGCTTGCGTTTTTCGCCGGTTTGTCGTCATTTTGACGCCAAGGTGCGCTCCCTGTGGAGCAACACGAACCGCCCGACACCCTGTCCCGAAAGCCCGCCGGTCATGCGCGTAGTCCTCGAACGCTCCAACCTCCTCAAGGCGCTCAATCACGTCCACCGGGTCGTGGAGCGGCGCAACACCATTCCGATCCTGTCGAACGTGCTGGTGCGCGCCGATGGCGCCAGCCTCGACCTCAAGGCCACCGACCTCGACCTGGAAGTCACCGAAGCCGTGCCTGCCCAGGTGGAGCGCGCCGGAGCCACCACCATCCCCGCGCACCTGCTCTACGACATCGTGCGCAAGCTGCCGGAAGGCGCGGAGGTGATGCTGCGGCTCGACGAGAACGGCCAGGCCATGTCGGTGGTGTCGGGCCGGTCGAGCTTCCGCCTGCAGTGTCTGCCGCAGTCGGACTTCCCCGAGCTGACGGCGGGAACCTTCAGCCACATCTTCCGCATGGATGCGCTGGCGCTGAAAGCGCTCATCGATCGCACGCAGTTCGCCATCTCCACCGAGGAGACGCGCTACTATCTCAACGGCATCTACCTGCACACGGTGGAAACCGGCGGTGCGCTGACGCTGCGCGCCGTGGCCACGGACGGGCACCGGCTGGCGCGCGCCGAGACCGAGGCGCCCGCCGGGGCCGAAGGCATGCCGGGCATCATCATCCCGCGCAAGACGGTCAGCGAGTTGCAGAAGCTCGTCGACCTGCCGGACGTGAAGGTCATCGTCGAACTGTCCGAAACCAAGATCCGCTTCACCGTCGGCTCGGTAGTCCTGACCTCCAAGCTGATCGACGGCACCTTCCCCGATTACCAGCGCGTCATCCCGACCGGCAACGACAAGAAGCTCCTCATCGATCGCCAGGGGTTCGCCGCCGCCGTCGACCGTGTCTCGACGATCTCGTCGGAGCGCGGGCGCGCGGTGAAGCTCACCATCGGCGAAGGCCAGGTCACGCTCACCGTCAACAATCCCGATTCCGGCAGTGCCACCGAGGAACTCGCGGCCGATTATTCGTCCGATCCCATGGAGATCGGCTTCAACGCCCGCTACCTGCTCGACGTCGCCGGGCAGATTTCCGGCGAGCAGGCCGAGTTCCATCTCGCCGATTCCGGGTCGCCGACCCTGATCCGCGACGCGGCCGACCGGCAGGCGCTCTACGTGCTCATGCCGATGCGCGTGTGAGCGGCGGCACCATGGCCGAGCCTGACCGCCGGCCGCGCCGGGTGGCGGTGGAGCGGCTGAAACTCGCCGATTTCCGCAACTATCCCCGGCTCGACGTGCAATTCGGGCCGGGCCCGGTGGTGCTGACAGGCGACAATGGCGCCGGCAAGACCAACCTGCTTGAAGCGCTGTCGCTGCTGGCGCCGGGCCGCGGGCTCAGGCGCGCCGAATTCCGGCAGATGGCGCTGAGCGGAGC
>JBATNB010000125.1:0-5590 GCA_049290135.1 Rhizobiaceae bacterium | reverse complement strand
CCTTCGTGGCGCGCTGCGAGGATGCGCTCGCCGAATTCGCCGCCGAAACCGCCGACGGCGGCCCGGGCGCGATCATCGGCGTGCCGGTGCGCGGGCGCGACGGCGTGCACAATGGCGTGGCGCTGGTCGATGGCGGCAGGGTCACCGCCGTCCGCTTCAAGGTGGACCTGCCCAATTACGGCGAGTTCGACGAGAAGCGCGTCTTCCGCCCGGGACCGCTGCCGAAGCCGGCGGTCTTTCGCGGCATCAAGGTCGGCCTGCCGATCTGCGAGGACATCTGGGGCGAGGCCGGCGTGTGCGAGGCACTGGCCAAGGGCGGCGCCGAGCTGCTGCTGGTTCCCAATGGATCGCCCTATTATCGCGAGAAGATGGAGGTGCGCCACCGCGTGGCGCGCCGGCAGACCGAGCTTGCCGGCCTGCCGCTCGTCTATGCCAACCAGTTGGGCGGGCAGGACGAACTGGTGTTCGACGGCGCGTCGTTCGCGTTGCAGGCCGATGGCAGCCTGGCGTTCCAGATGAGCCAGTTCGAGGCGAGCGTGTCGGTCTCGACGTGGACGCGCGAAGAGGGAGGCTGGACCTGTTCGGCGGGACCGCGGTCGAAGATCCCGGCGCGCGAGGAGGCCGACTGGCGGGCCTGCACGCTGGGCCTGCGCGACTATGTCAACAAGAACGGCTTCCGCAATATCGTGCTCGGCCTGTCGGGCGGCGTCGATTCGGCCGTGTGCGCCGCGCTTGCCGTCGATGCGCTCGGCGAGGAGCGCGTGCACTGCGTGATGATGCCCTACACCTACACGGCCGAAACCTCGCTGAAGGACGCGGAGGATTGCGCCCGCGCGCTCGGCTGCCGCTACGACATCATCCCGATCTTCGAGCCGGTGGACGGGTTCATGAAGGCGCTGGCGCCGTCGTTCGAAGGCACCAATTCCGGCGTGACGGAAGAGAACCTGCAAAGCCGGACGCGCGGCACGCTGCTGATGGCGCTGTCGAACAAGTTCGGCTCGATGGTGGTGACCACCGGCAACAAGAGCGAGATGAGCGTCGGCTACGCCACGCTCTACGGTGACATGAACGGCGGCTACAACCCGATCAAAGACCTCTACAAGATGCAGGTCTATGCGATCGCCCGCTGGCGCAACGACAATGTTCCCCCCGGCGCGCTCGGTCCCTCGGGCGAGGTCATCCCGCAATCGATCATCGACAAGGCGCCCTCGGCGGAACTGCGGCCCAACCAGACCGACCAGGATTCGCTGCCGCCCTATCCGGTGCTCGACGACATCCTGGAGTGCCTGGTCGAGCATGAGATGGGCGTGGACGAGATCGTTGCGCGCGGCCATGACCGGGCGACGGTGGAGCGGACGGAAAACATGCTCTACATCGCCGAATACAAGCGCCGCCAGGCCGCGCCCGGGGTGAAGATCACCAGGAAGCCGTTCGGGCGCGACCGGCGCTATCCGATCACCAACCGGTTCCGGGACCGGGGCTGAGCCGGCGCGGGCCTTTCCTTCGCCGCAAATCGCCGGCAATCTCGCTCCATCAGGCAGCGCGGACATGAGCATGCGTCGAACCGGGATCCTTGCGGCATTCGTGGCATTGGCGCTGGCTTCGCCGGCGGCGGGCGGGGTCAAGGCGCTTTCGCTGTCGGAATGGAAGGAAGACCAGCTGGTTGCCGAGCGCGGCGATGTCGACGCGCTGATCAGGGGACTGAAGGACCTGCCGGGCCTGCCGAGGGCGGCTTCGAGCGGCGCCGGCGCCCGCAAGGCGCTGGTGATCGGCAACAACGCCTATTCGGGGCTCGAACCGTTGCGCAAGGCGATCGGCGATGCCGAATCGGTCAGCGCCACGTTGCGGGACCTCGGCTTCTCGGTCACCACGCTCACCGATGCCGATGTCAGCGACTTCGACGATGCGCTCTCGGCGTTCTACGAGACGCTCGGGGAGGGCGATGTCGCCTTCTTCTACTATTCCGGCCACGGCATCGCCGACAGCGGCACCAACTACCTGCTGCCGGTGGACATGCCGAAGCTCGCCGAACTTGAACGCGCCAAGCTCAGGCGCGGCGCGGTGGACGCCGGCGACATCGTGGCCGAGATCAAGGGGCGCGGCGTCAAGGTCGCGTTCGTCGTGCTCGATGCCTGCCGCGACGACCCGTTCGCGCTGGAAACCGGCCGCAGTGCAACGTCGCTGGGCGGCCTGTCGGGGATGAAGGGCACCGATGGCGCCTTCATCATCTACTCCGCCGGCATCCGCCAGAAGGCGCTCGACCGGCTCGACGATGGCGACCGCGATCCCAATTCGGTGTTCACGCGCAAGTTCACGCCGCTGCTGGAGACGCCCGGCCTGCCGATCGTGGAGATCGCCAAGCGGACGCAGGTGGACGTGAGGGCACTTGCCGCCCAGGTCGGCCATGTGCAGACGCCAGCCTATTACGACCAGGTGATCGGCCAGTTCTACCTGCGGCCGCCGGCGCCGCGGCTCTTCGGCATCACCATCGGCATCGACGAATATGGCCGCAAACGGTTGCTGGAGGGCGCGGTCAACGACGCCGAACGCGTGGCCCGCGCGCTGGAAGCCGTCGGCGCCATGGAGGTGGTGCGCATCTTCGACCGCGACGCGTCGCGCGCCTTCATCGATTTCGCCTGGAAGACGCTGGTGGAGAAGGCCGCGCCCGGAGACACGATCGTGCTGCACTATGCCGGGTCCAGCGCGCAGTTCCGTGCACTGCCGGAAAGCGACGAGACCGACGGCATGCAGGAATTCCTGCTGCTGTCGGGCACGGGGTATGACGAATTGCGGGAAAGCGGCGTGACCGAGACCCATCCCGACATCGTCACCGACGATGTGCTGACCGGGTGGATGGACATGGCGGCGGCGCGCAACATCAATGTCACGCTCGTCATCGACGGCTGCCATGGCGGCGGCCTGCTCGACCGCGAGTTCGCCAACGTCTCGTTCATCGGGGCGAGCGGGGAAGACGAACTGGTGAGCGAGATCGACATCGGTGGCGTCAAGCACGGCGCGGTCAGCGAGGCGTTCGCGCGCGGCATCGAGGGCGAGGCGGATTTCAACGGCGATTCCTTCGTGAGCCAGGCCGAGATCGACACGTTCGTGGCGTCCGAGGTGATCGACAGGGTCGGCGATCGGCAGACGCCGCAATTCATGCCGGCGCTCGACAAGGCGGCGCGTGCGCTGGCCCTGTTCGAGGTGCCTGCCAACATCGCCGAGCGGCGCGCCGCGCTCGACAAGAGCCGCGCGGCAAAGGCCGGTGCGATTGCCGCGGGAAAACCGGTCTCGTTCGAGCCGACGGATCGCTGAAGCCGCCGGGGCAGGGGCTACACCGCGCCTTCGTCCTCGATGGCGAGCACGTTGCCGCAGTGCTTGCAGCACACCGCATCGTAATCGTGGCGCTTGAGCCCGCAATGGGGGCATTTGTGCTCGACCTTGGCCGGCCGCAGCAGCACCTGCACGAGGCGCAGGAACAGCGAGACGCCGAACACCATGATGATGACGGAAATCATCCGGCCCCAGGTGCCTTGCAAGACGATGTCGCCGAACCCGGTCGTCGTCAGCGCGGTCACGGTGAAATAGAGCGCATCGGCGTAATTGCGGATCTGCGGGTTCGTGTAGTGCTGCGTCTCGTAGACGATGGCGGTCATGACGAACATGAAGATGCCGAGATTGAGCGCGGCGAGCGTCGTCTGTTCGTTGCGCGAGAACCAGCCGAAATCCTGGCGCAGCCGCTTGATGAGCTGGTAGGAGCGCAGCAGGCGGAAGGCGCGCGCCACGCGCAGGAACGCCAGGCCCTCGCCGACCAGCGGGGCAAGCAGCGAGGCGGCGACGATCAGGTCGACGATGCCGAAGGGATTGAGGAAGAAGCGGGACTTGTCGCGGGAAATCCAGAACCGCGCCAGAAGATCGGCGAGAATGACCAGGCCGATGATGAAATCGATGAATTCGGTGCCGCGCCATTGCAGGAACGAGGACACGATCAGGAACAGGATGGTGACAAGATCGAAAACAAGCAGCCCGTAACGGAAGCGCTGCGCGGCCTCGCTCTCGCCTTCGTAGAGCCGCTTGAGTTTCTGTGCGACGGTCATCTTCTGTCCCCCGATGCCGTTCTATTTCGCCTCGCAATCGCGGTAAAGCGCCGCTTGCGCGACAATGCGCCCTCCGCTACGCCGCTGCGATGACCGTCACCGTCCGCTTCGCCCCGTCGCCGACCGGCCGCATCCACATCGGCAATGCGCGCACGGCGCTGTTCAACTGGCTCTACCGCGTTCGCCATGGCGGCCGGTTCATCCTGCGGTTCGACGATACCGACGCGCAGCGTTCGCGGCGCGAACATGCCGACGCCATCGAAGTCGATCTCGCCTGGCTCGGCGTCGTCGCGGACGAGGTGCATCGCCAGTCGGAGCGGGTCGCCCACTACGACGCGGCGACGGCGTTGCTGAAGGCGAGCGGCCTGCTCTATCCCTGCTACGAGACCGCCGAGGAACTCGATCTCCGGCGCAAGATCCAGTTGTCGCGCGGCCTGCCGCCCGTCTACGGGCGCGATGCGCTGAAGCTGTCGGCGGAGGAACGCGCACGGCTTGAACGCGAGGGCCGCAGCCCGCACTGGCGCTTCCTGCTTCCCAATTTCACCGGCGATCCGCACCGGCCGGAGCGCACATTGCTTTCCTGGAACGATCTCATTCGCGGCGAGGAAACGGTCGATCTCGCCTCGCTCTCCGATCCGGTGCTGGTGCGCGAGGACGGGGCCTATCTCTACACGCTGCCGTCGGTGGTCGACGATATCGCCTTCGGCGTCTCCGACGTGATCCGCGGCGGCGACCACGTGACCAATACCGGCGTGCAGATTGCGCTGTTCCGGGCGCTCGGCGCCGTCGAGCCGCGGTTCGGACATCACAACCTCATCACCACGACCACCGGCGAGGGGCTGTCGAAGCGATCGGGCGCGCTGTCGATCGGGCAGTTGCGGGCCGACGGCTACGAGCCGATGGCGGTCAATTCGCTTGCCGTGCTCATCGGCACTTCGGAAGCGGTTCGCGCCGAACCGTCGCTTGCCGTGCTTGCCGGGCATTTCGATCCGTCGGAGGCCGGCAAGGCGCCGTCCCGGTTCGATCCGGCGGAACTCGGCATCCTCAATGCGCATCTCGTGCATGGCCTGGCGTATGACAACGTGGCGGCGCGGCTGACGGCGTTCGGGGTCGCGCCGGAGCGCGCGGAAGCCTTCTGGCTGGCGGTGCGCGGCAATTGCGGGCGGGTCCAGGATGCCGCGGACTGGTGGCGGATCATTTCGGCCGGCCCGGAGATGCCCCCGTCCTTCGATGCGCAGGACACCGCGTTCCTCGACGCCGCGTTCGAACTCCTGCCGCCCGAACCCTGGGGCGCGAGCACCTATGGCGACTGGATCGCGGCGGTGAAGGACAAGACCGGGCGCAAGGGCAAGGCGCTGTTCGAGCCGATCCGGCTGGCGCTCACTGGACGGTCTTCAGGCCCGGAGATCGCAGGTCTATTGCCCCTTCTGGGTCGGGCAGGAACTCTGGCCCGACGACCCTGATCCGGCGCTCGGCGCTCGCCACATCGGCGGGGC
>JBATNB010000124.1:0-2391 GCA_049290135.1 Rhizobiaceae bacterium | reverse complement strand
GGTCGGGTCCCGGGCTGGGGGCGTTGCGCAGCGGTTCGAGCACCGGCCGCAACGCGAAGGGCACGTTGACCTGGGCGATGGCGATCTGGCTGACATGGCCGGCGAGGTGGTGATCGCCGTCTTGACCACGCTCCGCTGGTCGCACGCTGCCACGTGCGATCAGATGGCGGCTACGGTCCGGATAGCGGCGACGCAGGGCATCGGCATCGAGACCTGTCAATGGCGGTCAAGAACTGCCGATAGTTGGCTGCGAGGCGTAGAGGAGGCTGCCGGCGAGGGATGTTCCGCGGCCGAGACAAATCGGGGTTTTGAGGGCGGCTGGGCCGCCGATGTTGCGGCAGTGGGGCGTGTCGGAAGGAGCCCGACGGGCGACTGAAGACACGCCCCACTGCCGCGCGCCGACCATCGGGGAAGTTTGCCGCTGATCGGCCAAGGGAGCCAGACGGGGATGACAAGGCGGTTCGCGATGCGGTAAAAAGTGCCCGCCAAGAAGAACGAGCACGACACCGGCCAAACCCGCAAAGTTAACACCGATGCCGTGCTCCACACCGTGCCGGGCACGGGTGCAGGGAGAGTATTTCACGAGCGGCATCTTCCTGTCGATAGCGCATTGGCGTAACGGGAACCGCCAATGGAACCTACCGGCCGACTCTTCCTTTGCCATCGCTGCCGAACCCAGGTCGTCGTCTGCAGCCGCTGTGATCGGGGCCAGATCTATTGCGCCGCTGGCTGCGCGCAGGCCGCACGCCGCGCTTCCGTCCAGGAAGCCGGCCACCGCTACCAGAAGAGCCGAAGAGGCCGCATCAAGCATGCCGCAAGAAGCCGCTGTTACCGGCTGCGCCAGCAGAATGTGACGCATCAGGGTTCTATGCCACCGGCACAAGGTGATCTACTGGCGGCGGACTCGGCGGTAGGCCGGGAGCCGGCGACAGTCGGTTCGACCGCCACTGTCCGGACGGCGCGCTGCCATTTCTGCGGTACGCGCTGTTCGGGCCTGCTCAGGCAGGGCTTCCTGGGTAGCTGCCGGGTTCCATCCGCCGTCCCACCTGATCGAAGAGGAACCCGAGTTGACCATTTCCCCTGAAACAGAAGCGCAAATTCTGCGCTACTACCATGCCGAGCGCTGGCGCATCGGCACCATCGCGACGCAACTGTGCGTCCATCATGGCACCGTCCTGCGTGTCCTGACGCAGGCGGGTCTCCCCCGCACCGGTATCGCGCCTCGCGCTTCCCGCATCGACCCCTACCTGCCCTTCGTCCGCGAGACCCTGGCGCAGTTTCCGACCCTGACCGCCAGCCGGCTGTACGTCATGATCAAGGAACGCGGCTATCCCGGCCGTCCCGATCACTTTCGTCATCTGGTCGCCTTGCACCGGCCGCGACCGAAGGCCGAAGCGTACCTGCGGCTACGCACGCTGCCCGGCGAACAGGCCCAGGTGGACTGGGGTCACTTCGGCCACCTGGAAATCGGCCGCGCGCGTCGGCCGCTGATGGCCTTCGTGATGGTGCTGGCGTGGTCGCGAATGATCTTCCTGCGCTTCTTTCTCGATGCGCGCATGGAGAACTTCCTGCGCGGCCATGTCGGGGCGTTTGACGCCTGGGGCGGCCTGGCGAGAGTGCTGCTGTACGACAATCTGAAGAGCGCCGTTCTCGAGCGACAAGGGCAGGCGATCCGCTTCAACCCCACCTTGCTGCAGTTCGCCGGTCATTATCGCTACGAGCCCCGCCCCGTGGCGATCGCGCGCGGTAATGAGAAGGGGAGGGTCGAGAAAGCTGTACGCTATATCCGGGACGCGTTCTTCGCGGGCCGCACCTTCCTGGATCTGGCGGACCTCAATGCGCAGGCCGAGGCCTGGTGTACGGGAGAAGCGGCTGACCGGCGTTGCCCCGAGGACCCTTCGCTCAGCGTTCGCGAAGCCTTTGCCCTGGAAGCGGCACACCTGCTGGCGTTGCCGGACCCTCCCTATCCGACCGATGAGCAGGTGGCGGTGAAGGTCGGCAAGACGCCCTATGTGCGCTTCGACCTGAACGACTATTCGGTACCCCATGAGCAGGTGCAGCAGACCCTGACGGTGGTCGCCGATCCGCTCCTGGTCCGCATTGTCGATGGCCAGACGGTGCTGGCGACGCACCGGCGCAGTTATGACCGTGGGCAGTGCATCGAGGATCCCGCCCATATCGCGACGCTGGTCGAACAGAAGCACCAGGCCAGTTTGCACCGGGGGACCGACCGGCTGACGCGGGCGGTGCCGGAGAGCCGGGAGTTGCTCGTCCAGGCGGCCGGCCGCGGGGCGAATCTGGGGGCGATCACGGCGGCGCTGCTGCGCCTGCTCGATCGCTATGGGGCGAGCGAGTTGCGGGCGGGCATCGAGGAGGCGCTGGCACGTCAGG
>JBATNB010000123.1:0-5780 GCA_049290135.1 Rhizobiaceae bacterium | reverse complement strand
AGGCCGGCGAGGCCGCCAAGCTCGATCGCATCGCCCCGCCGCCGAAGCTGACGCGCGCCACCGACCGGCGCCGCATGGAGATTTCCACGCTGTCGCGCGTCGGCAATGCCAATGTCGTGCGCATGATGCCGTTCATGAGCGTCAAGATGGCGCTTGCCGCCGGCTACACCACGTCGCGCAAATATCCCGAGTTCAACCCGGTCTCCGTCAACGAGCCCGATCCGTCGGATGCCGACGATGGCGCCGAGGCGCAGTCCAGCCTCATCATCGGCTACAAGGTCGACAGCGACGTCACCCTGGAGACGGTGGAATTCCCCTCCGACCGCACGACCTATGTCGAGTCCGGCCGCCTGTCGGGCGCCGAGGTCGAAGCCGTGGTGCGCGAAGCCGCCGCCGATCTCGGCGAAGGCGTCGTCCAGGTCGCTTCCCTTCATTATGTCGACCCGCAGCGTTTCGGCGAGGAGATCGGCCCCGGCGGCTTCTCCGGCGCGCTCACCGCGCGCATCCTGCAGCAGAACATCTCCGTCTCCGGGCGCTCGGCCGCGGTGGATCGGCCGTCCTTCGCCGAAGACGTCATCCCGGTCCGCATGAAGCGCGGCATCGACGACATTCTCGCCGATGCCGGCTACCGCGACGAGACCATGTCCGGCATGGCCGCGGCCCTCGGCAAGATCCTCAACACCAAGTCGCTGGACGCCGGCGCCACGCTTCGCGTCGGCATCGAGACCAGCGAGGAAGCCGACCGGATCGTGCGCGCCTCCGTCTATGACGGCAGCCAGCACCTCGTCACCATCGCCATGGATGACCGCGGCCAGTATGTCGCCGCCGAGGAACCCGAGCAGAGCCCCGCCATCGCCGCCGCCTTCGATGAAAAGCCGGCGCCGCTTCGCGTGCGCGGCGAACTGCCCACCGTCTATGACGGCATCTTCCGGGCGGCCTATTCCTACGGCTTCACCAAGGCCATGACCCAGCAGGTGGTCAAGATGGTGGCCGCCGATGTCGACTTCCAGTCGCGCATCAGCCCGTCGGACCGCATCGAGGCGTTCTTCTCGCTGCCCGATGACGCCGGCGCCGCCACGCCGGAATCGGAACTGCTCTACGTCCAGGCGACCTTCGGCGGCGCCACGCGGAGCTTCTACCGCTTCCGCATGAAGGACGGCGCCACCGGCTACTTCGACGAGAACGGCAAGTCCTCGCGGCAGTTCCTGCTGCGCTCGGCGGTGCCCAAGGGCGTGTTCCGCTCGGGCTTCGGCATGCGCCGCCATCCGATTCTCGGCTATTCCAAGATGCACACCGGCGTCGACTGGGCCGCCCCCGTCGGCACCCCCATCGTCGCCACCGGCTCCGGCGTGGTGCAGAAGGCCGGCTGGGCCGGCGGCTATGGCAAGCAGACCATCATCCGCCACTCCAACGGCTACGAGACCTCCTACAATCACCAGAGCCGCATTGCCCAGGGCGTCGCGCCCGGCGCGCGCATCCGCCAGGGACAGGTCATCGGCTATGTCGGCACCACCGGCCTGTCGACCGGGCCGCATCTGCACTACGAACTCATCGTCAACGGCGTGAAGGTCGATCCGATGCGGGTGCGCCTGCCGACCGGGCGGGTGCTCAAGGGCGACGATCTGGAGGTCTTCAAGCGCGAGCGCGACCGCATCGACGAACTCCTGCGCCGCCAGAACGACAAGTCCCAGAAGGTCGCCGCCGCCGGTTAGCGCGCTTCTCGTTTTGAACGAGACGCGCTCCAGGCCGTGAATTCGCCACCAGGGTCGAAATGACGAGCCGAACCGCTCAGTCGATGAATTCGACCAGCGTGCCGGCGCGGGTCATGCGCGCAAGCTCGTCGGCATCCCAGTTGGTCAGGCGCACGCAGCCATGGCTGCTGGCCTCGCCGACATGCGCCGGCTCCGGCGTGCCGTGGATGCCGTAGGTCGGCCGGTCGAGGCCGATCCAGGTCGAGCCGACGGGATTGTTGGGGCCCGCCGCCACCCGCACCAGGCCGCTGGACGTGCCGGTCTGGAAGCGGAAGGCGGGATTGAACGTGTAGGTCGGGTTGGATGCCTTGCTGCGCACCCGCGCCACGCCGCTCGGCGACGGCGTGTCGGCCGATCCGACGCTCGCCGGATAGGCGGTCAGCAGCCGGCCGTCGGCATCATAGGCCCGCACCTGCCGCGCCGACTTGTCGGCCACGATCCGCGCCACCACCACGTCCTTGCGCCGCCCCGGATCGGCGACCCGCACGGTCACGCCGGCCTGGTCGAAGGCGACGCCCGGGTTCAGCCGCGCCAGAAGGTCCTCGTGCATGTGGAACGATTCGGCCACGCGCTCCATCGCGCTCCGGTAGCCAAGGTGCGGCAACCGCGCCTGCTCGACGAACAGGTCCGGGATGGCGTCGACGAACGGACCCGACACGTCCCGCGCGCTCAACGCATATTCGGAAAATGTCGGCCGCGCCTCGGCGGCGACGAGCGCGCGCAGCAGCGTGCGGCTTTCGGCCTCCGGCGGCAGTCCCTTCAAGTCGATGAAGGTCGAAAGCGCCTTGCGGAAGCGCGGCGTGTCGATCCCGTCGATCACGCCCGGCGATACGCCGGCACGGTCGAGCACGACCTGGACATCGGCGACCAGCGGATCGAAAACCGGCCCGGTCATGGCGTCCGGAAACGCCCGGTCGAGATCCTCGCTGGTCAGCAATGCATCCGGAAGACCGGGCGCGGCGATGACGAGCATCGCCGCGGCCAGACCCGTGCGAAGCATGCTGCGCGCGTTCACCATGGCGGAACGCATAGCGTGCCAGCGCGGCAAGGCAAGGGCGGCGGCGGCTTTTTGCCGCCGCGTCGCCTCTCAGGCGGCTTCCTTGTCGTCCTGTCCGGCCGCCGTCGCGCGGAAGTTCAGCCGGTCCGACCCCGCCGTGATCACCACGCGGGCGCCGTCGAGAATGTCGCCCGACAGGATCTTCTCCGCCAGCGGATCCTGCAGTTCGCGCTGCATGACCCGCTTCAGCGGCCGCGCGCCATAGGCCGGATCATAGCCGCGCGACGCCAGCCACTCGACCGCCTCGGCCTTGAGGTCGAGTTCGATCTTGCGGTCGCCCACCAGCCGGCGCAGCCGCTCCATCTGGATTTCGACGATGCGGCCCATGTCCTTGCGCCGCAGCCGGTGGAACAGGATGATCTCGTCGACGCGGTTGAGGAATTCGGGCCGGAACGACGCGCGAACCACACCCATCACCTCGTCGCGCACGGCATCGACATCCTGGTCCTCGCCGAGCGCCACCAGATAATCGGCGCCAAGGTTCGAGGTCATGATGACGAGCGTGTTGCGGAAATCGACCGTGCGGCCCTGGCCGTCGGTCAGCCGCCCGTCGTCGAGCACCTGCAGCAGCACGTTGAACACGTCGGGATGGGCCTTCTCGATCTCGTCGAACAGCACCACCTGGTAGGGCCGGCGCCGCACCGCCTCGGTCAGGGCCCCGCCCTCCTCGTAGCCGACATAGCCCGGAGGGGCGCCGATCAGGCGGGAGACCGAATGCTTCTCCATGTATTCCGACATGTCGAGGCGCACCATCGCGGTCTCGTCGTCGAACAGGAAGTCGGCCAGCGCCTTGGTCAGCTCGGTCTTGCCGACGCCGGTGGGTCCGAGGAAGATGAACGAGCCGATCGGCCGGTTGGGATCCTGGAGCCCGGCGCGCGCGCGCCGGACTGCCCGCGAGACCGCCTGGACCGCCTCGCCCTGGCCAACCACCCGGCGGCCGATCTCGTCTTCCATGCGCAACAGCTTGTCGCGTTCGCCCTCGAGCATCTTGTCGACGGGAATGCCGGTCCAGCGCGAAACCACCTGCGCCACATGGTCGGGCGTCACGGTTTCCTCCACCATGGAGGCGCCGGTGTGATCCTGGCGTTCGGCATCCGCGAGCTTCTTTTCCAGTTCCGGGATCCGGCCGTAGGCCAGTTCGCCGGCGCGCTGGAACTCGCCCTTGCGCTGCGCGATCGACAGATCGTTGCGCGCCTCGTCGAGCTGCCGCTTCAGTTCCGCGGCCAGCCTGAGCTTGTCCTTCTCGCCCGCCCATGCGGCCGTCAGGCGTGCGCTGTCTTCCTCCAGGCCGGCCAGTTCGCGCTCCAGCCGCTCCAGCCGGTCGCGCGATGCCGCGTCCTTTTCCAGCTTCAGCGCCTCGCGCTCGATCTTCAGCTGCATGATCCGGCGATCGACCTCGTCGAGCGCCTCGGGCTTGGAATCGACCTGCATGCGCAGCCGCGATGCCGCCTCGTCGACAAGGTCGATCGCCTTGTCGGGCAGGAACCGGTCGGCGATGTAGCGGCTCGACAGCATCGTCGCCGCCACGAGCGCGGAGTCCGAAATGCGCACCTTGTGATGCTGCTCGTATTTTTCCTTCAGCCCGCGCAGGATCGAGATCGTGTCCTCGGTCGTCGGCTCAGCCACGAACACCGGCTGGAACCGCCGCGCCAGCGCGGCGTCCTTCTCCACGTGCTTGCGATATTCATCGAGCGTCGTGGCGCCGACGCAATGCAGTTCGCCGCGGGCCAGCGCCGGCTTGAGCAGGTTCGAGGCGTCCATCGCCCCTTCCGCCTTTCCCGCGCCCACCAGCGTGTGCATCTCGTCGATGAACAGCACGATGCCGCCCTCGGCCGACTGAATTTCCGACAGCACGGATTTCAGCCGTTCCTCGAATTCGCCGCGATACTTCGCCCCGGCGATCAGCGCGCCCATGTCGAGGGCGAGCAACTGCTTGTCCTTGAGCGATTCCGGCACGTCGCCGCTGACGATGCGCATCGCCAGCCCTTCGGCGATCGCCGTCTTGCCGACGCCGGGTTCGCCGATGAGCACGGGATTGTTCTTGGTGCGCCGCGCCAGCACCTGCATGGTGCGGCGGATTTCGTCGTCGCGCCCGATCACCGGATCGACGCGCCCGGAGCGCGCCTCGGCCGTCAGGTCGCGCGCATATTTCTTCAGCGCGTCATAGCCCTGTTCGGCATTGGCCGAATCGGCGGTGCGGCCCTTGCGCAGCTCATCGATCACCCGCGACAGCGAGGCCGGCGTGACCCCGGCGCCTGCCAGGATCTCGGCGGTCCTGGCCGAGCGCTCGCTGGAAAGCGCCAGCAACAGCCGCTCGACGGTCACGTAGGAATCGCCGGCCTTCTTCGCCTGTTCCTCGGCCGTGGTCAGGACCTTGGCCAGCGGCTGCGCCATGTAGAGCTGGCCATTGCCGCCCTGCACCTTCGGCAGCTTGTCGACGGCGCCCTGGTTGGCAAGGCGCGCATCCTTTGATCGTCCGCCGGCGCGGTCGATGAGGGAGGCGGCGAATCCCTCCTCGTCGTCGAGGAGGACTTTCAGCACATGCTCGGGCAGGAATTGCTGATGGTTGGCCGAAAGCGCGGCGGTTTGGGCCGACTGGATGAATCCGCGGACCCGTTCGGAATATTTCTCGACATTCATTGTCCGGTCTCCTGTTCCCGACACGCCCGGCAACGGCGCGCGACGGCAAGTTGGCGACAGGGTTCCCTGCTTGGAGGCGAACCCGGCTTACGGACTTGATATGGGAAACGGCGTGCGCGCCGGCAAGGTGGCGCCGGCGGCGCGTGTCGAAGTCCGGCGCGCCGCCTCGGGCCGCGCGCCGGTCGTTCAGTCCTCGCCGGTCGGCGTGGGTTCTTCCTTGCGGCCGTCGGTCCTCGACAGCGTCGCCATCAGGCCGGAATTCACGTCCGGCTCTTCGGCCTCGCCGCCTTCGGCGTCGTCCTGCCCCTGCGGCGCCGCGCGCTCGCCGGTGC
>JBATNB010000122.1:0-4579 GCA_049290135.1 Rhizobiaceae bacterium | reverse complement strand
GCCCAAGCCCGCCGCCAAGCCGGCGGTCGCCAAGCCTGTGGTCGCCAAGCCGGCGGTCGCCAAGCCGGTGGTCGCCAAGCCGGCCGCGGTGAAGGCCCCGAAACCCGCCGCGCCGAAACCCGCCGTGAAGGACGATTTGCGCCTCATCCTCGGCATCGGCAAGACCAACGAGAAGAAGCTCCATGAGGCCGGCGTCACCCGCTTTGCCCAGATCGCCGGCTGGTCGGCCGCCGACGTCAAGAAACATGGCGACCTCATCAATTTCGGCGAACGGATCGTGAAGGAGAAATGGGTCGAGCAGGCCAAGCTGCTGGCCAAGGGCGACATGGACGCCTTCTACAAGGCATTCCCCGCGGCCAGGGGCGACAACAACACCTGATCGCACGCGGCATGAACCGGACGGGCGGCGCATCGCGCCGCCCGTTTGCCGTTCCGGACTTGATCGACGTTCCGCTTCCGGCGCATCCTTGTTCCATGGACCTTCCCCGCCACACGCCGTTCGACGGCTCCTCGCGCCCGTTCACCATCGGGCTTCGCCAGATCGACGACGCGCTGTGGCTGGAGCCCGGCCTGCCGGACGAGCCGGACCTGCTGGCACAGAAGGACCGGCTGATCGCGACGCGGCCGGCCGAGGTCTTCGCCTCTGAGCCGGGGATGCAGGCTGCAGGCGAGGAGGTGTTGCGCCTCGTCATCGGCCACCTCGATCGCCATGCTCCCGGACTGTGGGCGCACGACAATGGCCGGATGCGCTCCGGCGCCCGAACGGTCGAGGTCGCAGATCCGGCCGAGCCGCCCCTGCAGGCCGCCGCGCGCCTCGTCGGCGAGGACATGGTGCTCATGCGGCAGGGCGCGGACGGCTGGCGGCTTGCCGCAGCGTCATTGTGCTTTCCCTCCTCATGGGTCCTGGCGGAGAAATTCGGGCGACCGATGGCCGAAATCCATGCCCCGGTGCCCGGCTTCGGCGGCGGCTCCCGCAACGATGGCCTGATCGGCCGCATGTTCGACAATCTGGCGCGCGACCGCATCGTCGAACGCTTCAACTGGTCGCTGCAGGCCGACGATTCGCATTACCGGCCGCTGACGGAAGCCGGGCGCGAGGAGCGAGCCGCCAGCACCGCGCCGCGCTTTCCCGGCGACATGGCCGCCAGGGCCCGCGTCCGTGTCGAGCGCCAGACGCTGCGCAAGCTCCCTGCAACCGGCGACATCCTGTTCACGATCCGCATCCACATCGATCCGTTCGCGGCCATTGCCGCGCGGTCGGACGCAGCCGCGCTCGCGCAATCGCTTGCCGGCCAGCTCGAGGCGATGAGCGCGGAGGAACTGGCCTATAAGGGACTTGGCGCCGACCGCGACCGGCTTGCCGCCGCGTTGCGCGCCCTTTGACCGTCGCTTCGGGGTTTCCGCCAGGCGCCGAATGTGCTTTCAATCCGCCCCGTCGCCGCGGAAAACGGCGGCGATGGGCATGACAAGGGGGCAAATGATGGCAAAAGGCGGCTGGCCGGTACATGGGGAAATCACAGGTCCGATCGTGATGATCGGATTCGGCTCGATCGGGCGCGGCACCCTGCCGCTGATCGAGCGCCATTTCAAATTCGACCGCAGCCGCATGGTGGTCATCGACCCGCGCGACGACCATCGCCAGCTTCTCGACGAACGCGGCATCCGCTTCGTCAAGGACGAAGTCACCAGGAAGAACTACCGCAAGCTGCTGAAACCTCTGCTGACCGAGGGTGGCGGGCGCGGGTTCTGCGTCAACCTGTCCGTCGACACCTCATCGGTCGAGATCATGCGCCTGTGCCGCGAACTCGGCGCGCTCTACATCGACACCGTCGTCGAACCCTGGTCCGGTTTCTACTTCGACACCAAGGCCGACAATTCCACCCGCACCAATTACGCGCTGCGCGAAACCATGCTGGCCGAACGTCGCGCCCGCCCGGGCGGACCGACGGCGGTGTCCTGCTGCGGCGCCAATCCGGGCATGGTGTCCTGGTTCGTCAAGCAGGCGCTCGTCGATCTTGCCCGCGACCTGAAACTGTCGGTGCGCACGCCCGCTGCCCGCGACCGGGACGGCTGGGCCCGGCTGATGATGCGGCTCGGCGTCAAGGGCGTCCACATCGCCGAACGCGACACCCAGCGCGCCCGCAATCCCAAGCCCGTCGGCGTGTTCTGGAACACCTGGTCGGTCGAAGGCTTCGTCTCGGAAGGCATGCAGCCGGCCGAACTCGGCTGGGGCACGCACGAGACCTGGATGCCGAAGAATGCCCGGCGCCAGAAGAAGGGCTCCCGCGCGGCGATCTATCTGGAACAGCCCGGCGCCAACACGCGCGTGCGTACCTGGTGCCCGTCCAACGGCGCCCAGTACGGCTTCCTTGTCACGCATAACGAGGCGGTTTCGATCGCCGACTATTTCACCTTCAAGGATTCCACAGGCAAGGTCGCCTATCGCCCGACCTGCCACTACGCCTACCACCCCTGCAACGATGCCGTCCTGTCCCTGCACGAAATGTTCGGCGCGGCCGGCAAGGCGCAGAAATCGTTCCATGTCCTCGACGAGAACGAACTTGTCGACGGCATGGATGAACTCGGCGTGCTGCTCTACGGCCACAAGAAGAACGCCTTCTGGTATGGCTCGCACCTGACGCTGGAGGAGGCCCGCAAGCTGGCGCCGCACCAGAACGCCACCGGCCTGCAGGTCACGTCCGCGGTGATGGCCGGCATGGTCTGGGCGCTGGAGAATCCGGATGCGGGCATCGTCGAGGCCGACGAGATGGATTTCGAGCGTTGCCTGGAAGTGCAGCGGCCCTATCTCGGGCCGGTCACGGGCCACTACACGGACTGGACGCCGCTCACCGGCCGGCCGGGGCTTTTCGCCGAGGACATCGACACCTCCGATCCCTGGCAGTTCCGCAACGTGCTGGTGCGATGACATGCGCGGCCGGGCCCGGGGTTCCTTGTGACCCTATTGCCTTGATTTCGACGCGAAAAAAGGACAATTGTCCGACGGGTTCACGACGAGGGATGCCATGACGCGCAAGGCGGGACTGACTATCATAGCCGGGATGATGGTGCTGGCCGGGTGCCAGACCGATGGCGGCAGACCGGGTCCGCGCCTGGCATCGCCGCAACCCGCGACCATCGAAGGCCAGTGGGCCGGCACCGATGGCGTGGCGGTGTCGACGTTCCAGGCCGGCAAGTTCACCTCCACCGCCGTCGCGACCGGCGAAGTGCTGACCGAAGGGACCTACTCGGTCCAGCCGAGCGGCCTGATCCAGATCCAGTTCTATTCGGTCCGGGCGCAGAAGGACGTGGCGGCCAACTGCCTGATCGCCGACCGCACGCGCCTCAACTGCACGCTCGACAGCGGCACGCAGTTCTCGCTGCTGCGAAAAGGCACCGCCTGAGGCATTTCGCGGTGCTGCCGGCTTGCAAGGCGGCCGGCCGGCTTGCGATAACCTTTCGCGCAATTGCGGGAGAGGTTGATGGCCGATCATTTCGACGAGGCTGAGACACGCGCGGCCGGCGAACGGGAACAGGCGCTGTTTGCCCGCATGCCCGGTTTCATCGCCAGGGCCCTCGCCGGAGCGCCGGGCCTGGCGCGCCACCTCGCCGGCATCGATCCCTCCGCCCTCACCTCGCGCCAGGCGCTGGCCGCGGTCCCGGTGCTACGCAAGGGCGATCTGCTGGAACGCCAGCTGGCGGAGCCGCCATTCGGCGGGTTCGTCGACATGGCGGAAATCGCGGGGCAGCGCATCTTCCAGTCGCCCGGGCCGTTGTTCGAGCCCCAGGGGCCGGGTCCGGATCCGTGGGGAGCCGCCCGGGCCTTCCATGCCGCGGGCGTGCGCAGGGGCGACCGCGTGCACAACGCGTTTTCCTACCACATGACGCCCGGCGGCTTCATCCTCGATGAGGGCGCGCGCGCGCTCGGCTGCGTGGTCTTTCCCGCCGGGGTCGGGGCCACCGATCAACAGGTCGAGGCCGCCGCCGCCATCCGCCCCGACGTCTATGCCGGCACGCCCGATTTCCTGAAGGTGCTCCTCGACCGGGCAGCCGAGACCGGACGCGACCTGTCGTCGATCCGCCGCGGACTCGTCTCCGGCGGGGCGCTGTTTCCCTCGCTGCGCGAGGAATACCGCGCGCGCGGCGTGGCGGTGCTGCAATGCTACGCCACCGCCGAATGCGGCGTGATCGCCTACGAAAGCGCCGATGCCGACGGACACCCGCTGCCCGGTCTCATCGTCAACGAGGACCTGATCGTGGAGATCGTGCGGCCCGGGACCGACGAACCCGTGCCCGATGGCGAGGTCGGCGAAGTCGTGGTGACCACGTTCAATCCGGCCTATCCGCTTGTGCGGCTCGGCACCGGCGACCTGTCGGCCTTCATGGACGGTGCGTCCGCCTGCGGCCGCACCAACCGGCGCATCCGCGGCTGGCTCGGGCGGGCCGACCAGCGCACCAAGGTCAAGGGCATGTTCGTCGATCCCAAGCAGGTGGCGGACGTCCTGAAGCGCCACCCTGCCATCGGCCGGGCGCGCCTGGTCGTCACGCGCGACGGCGAACGCGATGCCATGGCCCTCAATCT
>JBATNB010000121.1:0-1821 GCA_049290135.1 Rhizobiaceae bacterium | reverse complement strand
CTATTACAGTAGCGAAGTTTGTTGTAGATATCGTAGACGATTCTTTGACTTCTGCCATCGAACCCAAGGCTTAGCTGATCGGCAGGGCTACTTCTGCGTCAACTCGTGACTTATCGTCTACGAAGTAGCCGACATTGATAGTACTAATCGGTACTTGCACGCTAGGGAAACCTTCACGTCGTATTAGCTGGCTATAGGTAATGAAGCCGAACAGGAGAATAGCTACCCAAACTGTGAATGTGAGTTTGACTCTATCAAGGAAGAACAGGCTATATTTCTGTAGAATGCCTAGCTTGGCCACAGGAACTTTCTTGGTTTTATTGTTTGAGTTTGTCGTGGATTTAGTAATTGTTTTGTTAACCTTTTTTGTACTCATACAACTATACTACACTACTTCTTGCAATATGGCGAAGCCGTAAAATCTCACCCCAAATGCGACAGTGCCGTTACTTTCGCTAGTTCTAGTGTAGCAGCTTCAGGATCTTTCTTGTAATACTCTTTGAACTGAGCTGGTGTCATCATGTTAGGTAAGCCCATATGCCACCTTCTGTTAATGTAGTGGTGTGTAAATTCATTAGCTTGTTTCTGTAGTTTAACTATGTCTTTTTGTTGGTATTCTCCTCTTGGAAAACATTCACTCCTGAGTGACTTATTGAAGTTCTCTATATGGCTTTGTTCATTTTTCTTGTAAGGTCTGCTGTAGCGATGTTCTGAAACATTCTCAACAGCCTCACGGAAGGTTGTTTGGAATTCAGAGCCATTATCTGACTGGTGGAGTATTGTGGGGCCATAGAACATATTATGTATAGCAAAAGCGTTAGCTCCTGTAGCCATCTCTAAATTTGTAGCTATAACCACACTTGGTTCTTTACTGAAGATGTCTATGGCTGTATAGGCATAGACATTACCACCTAAGTCTACTGTATCGTGTTCTATCACTTCTCTAGGGTTATTAGCCGTCACAAGTGCTTTATGCTTCTTGTAGCGCTGAACTCCGACTGCTGCTTTAGTGAAACGTCTGTGAAGCCATCGGTAGATAGTAGACAAAGCTAGACTAATACCATGGTTCTCTTTGAGTTCTTTACGTATCTTAGCTCCACACCAACCAAACTCATTACGTATGTCTACTATCTTTTGGATAATATACTCTGGAGTTTGAGATGAAGGTCTACGATGTTTACAGGTTAGCTTACGATGCATAAACTTACGTATGCCCATCATATTGATCTGCTTAACCCAGCGGTATACCGTAGCACGATGTCTTTTCACGGCAATGGTTATTTGTTGTATAGAAAAACCTGCCTGAAACATATTCCAAGCTACTTCATATTGTGTTAGTGTACGCATTAGCGACACTCCTTCCTTTGTTTAGTTTAGTATCTAAACGAAAGTATACGGGTGTCGCTATTTAGTTAGCTAACTTTGTCGCGTTTTTGGTGGGAATTTTCCGCACCACAAAGTAACGAAGCAAAAGAAACTAAAATAACTACGACCCTCATTGCGCCAGAAGGAATTGAATTTGGGAATGGAGCTATTGGGGTAAAAAACAGGCTTGCAGACCCTGAAGACCCTTTGAAACCCGAGGATATGCAAAATGTGCATGAATTTTTGACCAGCCCAGAAGCTTTAGTTGATGTAAGTATAGATAAGGAAACTGGTACTATTGTAGATGACGACGGATGTGGTGATGGTCGTGTAGTAGCTCAAGTTTTAATAGGTGATGTCGCAAAGAAGAAGTCGCTTATTAGACCGAAAGTCTTTGGTGGTGCACCAGTCATGGCCCTTGCCGCAAAAATCGGTAACAATGAAGCAGTTAATGTG
>JBATNB010000120.1:0-2891 GCA_049290135.1 Rhizobiaceae bacterium | reverse complement strand
ATTCCAGAATGGGACTTTTACCCGCGGTGACCTGACCAGAACGCGTCGCAAAGGCTGCGACTCGATCGCTGTTGGTGATGACGATTTGGGTCAACAGGCTTTTCGCGTGGGTGGCGACGTAATCGGCGTCGAACTCGATCAACGCATCGCCGGTTTTGACTGCGTCGCCCATCTTGACTTTGGCGGTAAAGCCCTGGCCCTTGAGATTCACGGTATCGAGGCCGATGTGCATCAGCACTTCAATGCCTTGGACGGTGGCGAGGGTGACCGCGTGGCCAGCCGAATGCAGTTGCACGACCTTGCCGTCGCAGGGCGCGCGCAGGCATTGATCGAGCGGATCGATGGAAATGCCGTCTCCGACCATTTTCTGGGCGAATACCGGATCGGGAACCCGCTCCAGTGGCACCAGCGGGCCAGTAAGCGGCGCGATGAGGGTCATGGTGTTTGAGTTATTCATGTCGTCATTACTCGACGTTCGTTATTTTTAAGAGACCACAAGCACGGATTTCTTGCGGTGATGGTGGGTAGTTAACACTTCCTCCTGTCGATAAAACTTTGTAAGGGGTGAATGGCATAGGCGCGGCGAGACTCTACAACATCGCGCCGTTACTTTGAATCAGTTGCCGATACCAGCCATAACTTTGCTTTTTGACCCGCTTTAAATCGTGCTGGTGATCGACGTAAACGAGGCCGTATTGTTTTTGGTAGCCGTTGAGCCAGCTCAAGAGGTCGATAAATGACCAGACGAAGTAGCCAAATAACGGAACGCCTTCATCGATGGCCCGCTGGCACCAGTGCACATGCTCGCGCAGATAAGCAATGCGTGGCGCATCTAGAATCTCCCCGCTGGGGCTGATCGGGTCTTTATCACCCAGGCCGTTTTCGGTAATCATGATGGGGATAGCGCCGTAGCGCTCCTGGATTCTTTTCATGCCTTGGTACAGCCCTTCCGGATAAATCGACCAGTCCCAAGGCGTATAGGCGACCTTGGGATTTTGGACGCGCTTGAACAGACCCGGAATGCCGCTTTCCTGTTGCGATCCCTTTGCGCCGCTCACGTTGATCGCCGCAAAGCCCACCCCATCGGCAGGGTTGTGCGCCAGAAAGGTGCTTTGGTAATAGTTGATGCCGATAAAATCGATGGGCGCGCTTTGGATCAGCGCCAGGTCGCCGTCCAAAATCGTGGGCGCTTGCCAGCGCCCCTGATAGTAGTTTAGAAGCCGTTCTGGGTAGCAGCCCCGTAAACTGGGGTCATAGAACCAGTGAAAATCCATTTCCTCATACCATTCCCAGGCCCGCACATCTTCCTCGGCTTCGCTGATTGGAAAACCGGTGAGCAAAACGTGGGCAATACCGATCCTCCCACTGGCAATCTTTTTCTCTCGCACCAGGGTGCGGTATTCCAGCACGGCCTGCGCGTGAGCTAGATTGACGATATGAGAGACTTCCACCGCTCGCTTCTCGCCCCTGACACCCGGCGGATGCACACCATCCCGATAGCCCAGCATGATGAAGTTAATGGTTTCGTTAAAGGTGAGCCAATAGCGCACCCGGTCGCCGAACTGCTCGAAGCAGGCTTTGGCGTAGCAGGCGAAAAGCTCGATCAATTCGCGGTTTTCCCAGCCGCCCCGCTCCTGCAAGGCTTGTGGCAAATCCCAGTGATACAGCGTCGCGACCGGCATGATGCCGTATTTCAGTAATTCGTCGATTAAATCGCTATAAAACTGAATACCTTGCGGATTGACTTCACCCGATCCGGTGGGAAAAATGCGTGGCCAGGAAATCGAGAAACGATAGGATTTAAGGCCCATTTCCGCCATGAGGCGGACATCTTCCCGATAGCGGTGGTAGTGATCGACCGCCTGATCGCCATTGGTGCCTTGATAGGTCGTTCCGGGGAGATGGGCATAAAGGTCCCAAATCGACAAGCCTTTGCCGTCCTGCTGATAAGCGCCTTCCACCTGATAGGCGGCGGTGGCCGCGCCCCATAAAAAGTTCTCAGGGAATGCTTTCATCGGTACGGATGTCGGTTAGTGTAAAAAAAACGGACGACGGAAAGGGATCAACGTCGTCCGCAAAAAGCGTGGGGCTTTCCCCACTGACTGACCACGACCACTCAAAGCAAGTTATCGCACCGCGCTAGCGGGGATTTTCGCCTCCAGGGGTTTTTTGAGGAAGAACAGGGCTGCCGCCGTGATAGCGGTGCCGATCAGGATGGCGATGATGTAACCGCTGAGGTTGACCACCGCGTTCGGGATCGGCAGCACGAACACGCCGCCGTGGGGAACCTTCAATTGGCAGCCCAGCACCATCGAGATCGCGCCGGTCACCGCCGAACCCAGCATCAGCGCGGGAATCACCCGGATCGGGTCTTTGGCGGCGTAGGGAATCGCGCCTTCGGTGATAAAGGAAATTCCCAGCGCGGCGGTCGCGCCCGCCGCTTCCCGTTCGTCCAGCGAGAAGCGATTCTTAAACAGGAGGGACGCCAGCGCCAAGCCCAAAGGCGGGGTCATGCCAGCAGCCATGACCGCCGCCATCGGTCCATAGATCGGATCGGTTTGGCTGGTAATGAGGCCCGTGGCGAAGGCGTACGCGGATTTGTTGACCGACCCGCCCATGTCGAACGCCATCATCGCGCCCAGCAACAGACCGAGGAAGGCCGCATTAGCGCCCTGCATCTCTTTGAGCCAGCCGGTGATCGTCGCCAGCACGGCTGCGACCGGCCCGCCCACCACGTAATACATCAGCAATCCGGTGATGAGGGTGGCGAATAGGGGCAGAATCAACACCGGCTTGAGTCCGGCCAAGGTGCGTGGCAACGGGATGTTATCGCTGAGGAATTTGGCGGTGTAGCCGGCGATGAAACCCGCCGCGATGCCGCCCAGAAAACC
>JBATNB010000119.1:0-2077 GCA_049290135.1 Rhizobiaceae bacterium | reverse complement strand
CCGCCCGGCGCGGCGACCGGAAACAGGTGCGCGCCGCAGGCGACCTGCGCGCCGGCCTGGTCGGCAAGAATGGCCCAGCCGATGGCGTGGGTCCCCGGATCGAAGGCGAAGATGGTCGGCATTTCGGCGTCTCCGTTGCGAGCGGGACATCGAAAACCGTCTTGGCGGCCGGCGAAATTGCGCGATCGCGCATTACGCGATCGCGGTATTGCGCCGGCGTTCGCAGTTGCGACAGTCGGGCGCCCGGAACGGCACGGCCCGGCCGTCAATCAGGCGGAAGCCGGTCGCGGGGCGGGCTCCGGTCCGCCCCGCCCTCACATCGCCTCGCGCACCAGGCGGATCGACAGCACGGCCTTCCAGAAGGCGGAGCCCTTTTCGTAGGAAACCGGCTCGGCATTGGCGAAATAGAAGTCGAACACCTGCTTCATCTGCCGATAGAAGCCGCGGTCCAGCATCATCACGCCGTTTTCGGTGTCGTGCAGGAACGAGCGATTGTTGAGATTGACCGACGAGACGACAACCAGTTCCTGGTCGATCATCAGGATCTTGGAATGCAGCAGCACGCCGGGATCGCGGAATTCGCGGAAGGTGATGCGGTCGCCATAACGGGCCAGGAACAGGGTGTTGAGTTCGGTGAGCACCGAGCCGGCAAGGTCGCCGTAGAGATTGATCCGGCCGACAATCGTCACCTTCACCCCGCGGTCGAGCGCCGCCTCGAATGCCGTCCGCAGCTTTTCGGTGAAGTTCAGGTAGGGGTTGACGATCTCGATCGAGTGCGCCGCCGCGTCGAACAGGTCGACATAATAGTCCTCCAGCGCGCGGCCATCGGCGAAGGGGACGGAGAGGAAATGCCGCATCAGGCCGCGCCCGGTCACTCCGGGCTTCGCCTTGCCGCCGACCGACATGGGCCGGGCGATCCAGGTGTCCGCATCGCCGTTCCAGAAGGTCGACAGGTGCGCCATCATCTTGCGCACCGCGCCCTCGTCGCGGATGGACAGGTCGAAATCGGTCCAGTTGGAATAGTAGTCGAGCGTCATGCCGCCGGAGCGGGTGTACTGGTTGAGTTCCGGCCAGGCCGACATGTCGACCGGGTCGCGGTAGAGATAACCGTCATGGATGTTGCGGCTGCCGACGACGAGCGACGACCGGCCGCGTTCGGGCGAGAGCCCGGCCAGCATCTTGACGTGATGCACGCGGATCGCCTCGACGATCTTGCCCTCGAGGCCGCTGCCGGACGGCGCCTTCCACAGGAACTCTCGGTAGGCGACGTTGGGATAGTCGGCCGCCAGCCGGTAGAGCATGTCCTTGTCCTTGTCGCGTTCAAGGATCTTGGTGGCGATGATGCGGATCGTGGCGCCGCGGGCGGCGTGATGACGCAGCAGCCGGTCGAGCACCTTGCCGGTGAAATCGGCCTTGATGTCGAGATAGGACACATAGATCAGCGACAGGCGCGGCGCGGCGGAAAAGTCGATCGGCGCGTACGGGTCGGCCCGGTCGATGAAGCTGCCGGGCAAATCCCGGCCGAGCAGAACCTTGACCTTGCCGTTGAAGGCGGCGCGCTCCTCGCGCAGCGTTTCCACGTGACCGGGATCGAAGGCGCAGGTCTGGGAGAGCCAGCGGGCGGCGAAGAACACCCTGGTCAGACGGTCGCCCGATCCGGCGGGTGCCGACTGGCAGATGTCATAGCGGCTGTCGAGCGCGGCGATGGCGCGATCCTCCGCCTCGGCGCGAACGAGCGTGTAGTGGCGCTTCCCCTTGCCGGGAAAGGCGGCGATGGCGGTGCAGCGCGTCACCGAGCGGTCGACGGAGATCCTGACCGGCTTGCGCGTCTCCGGCTGGATGGCGAAACGCAGGGTCTCGCCGGAGCGGCGGCCGCGGGTGACCGGACCATCGCAGGAAAGGTCCACCGCGACGCCATTGCCGGTGATGTCGTTGAAGGCGAGATCGATGCGGGTCGCCTGGTCGCCGCCGAAGCGGAATTCGCCGCCGGAATCGCCCGGTGTCGCGGGTGCGAGAAACAGCGTGTCGCGCGCGATGCGCCAATCGCCATCGAAGGTCTCCACGTCGGGGCCGGCCG
>JBATNB010000118.1:0-1771 GCA_049290135.1 Rhizobiaceae bacterium | reverse complement strand
CCATCGCACCAGGCAAACGACCAGTTGCCACATGCCGGCAAACAATCCAACAATCATTCGATGCCTCGGATGCATATACCCCATAATCGATGGCTTATTCGTCGGAAAAGTTAAACTACTTAATCTCAAGCTCTACTGCCTCTATCCGATCCGTTCTATGGGCGCCGGACAAGCCCACGGTGCTGCTGATGATCGACCGCAACGAGCTGGAGGTCCAGATGCTGAAGAACCTGGCGGCGCTGGGCCTCGGCAATGTGGAGCACGCCAACAGCATCAGCGCGCTGAACAAGTTGCTGAAGGACGATTACCGCGGCATCATCGTGTGCATGGTGCACAAGTTCCGCGACATGCCCGCCAACATCAACACGCGCAAGAACATCTACGTGCTGATCGACGAGGCGCACCGCACCACCGGCGGCGACCTGGGCAACTTCCTGATGGCCGGCCTGCCCAACGCCAGCTACCTCGGCTTCACCGGCACGCCCATCGACAAGACCGCATACGGGCGCGGCACCTTCAAGACCTTCGGCGGCGAGGACGACAAGGGCTACCTGCACAAGTACAGCATCGCCGACAGCATTGCCGATGGCACCACCCTGCCGCTGTACTACAACATGGCACCGAACGAGCTACTGGTGCCGCACGAAACGCTGGACAAGGAGTTCCTGAGCCTGGCCGATGCCGAGGGGCTGGCGGACATCGAGCACCTGAACAAGGTGCTGGACCGCGCCGTGAACCTGAAGAACTTCCTGAAGGGCAAGGAGCGCATCCCCAAGGTGGCCGAGTTCGTGGCGAAACACTACACCGAGAACGTGGAGCCGCTCGGCTACAAGGCCTTCCTCGTGGGTGTGGACCGCGAGGCCTGCGCCATGTATAAGCACGCGCTGGACAAGTTCCTGCCGCCCGAATACAGCGCCGTGGTGTACACCGGCAACAACAACGACAGCGCCGCGCTGAAGGAGTTCCACATGGAGGAGAAGAAGGAGCGGCAGATCCGCAAGGCCTTCACCAAGTTGAACGAGTACCCGAAGATCCTCATCGTCACCGAGAAGCTGCTCACCGGTTTCGACGCGCCAGTCCTCTACGCCATGTACCTGGACAAGCCCATGCGCGACCACACGCTGCTGCAGGCCATCGCGCGGGTGAACCGTCCGTACGAGAACGAGCAGGCCGAGATGGTGAAGCCCCACGGCTTCGTGCTGGACTTCGTCGGCATCTTCGACAAGCTGGAGAAAGCCCTGGCCTTCGACAGCGACGAGATCAACGCCATCGTGAAGGACATCGCCCTGCTGAAGGGCCTGTTCAAGAACAAGATGGAGCAGAAGGTGCCCGCCTACCTCGCGCTGGTGGGCGGCCGCTTCGACGACCGCGACGTGGACGCGCTGATCGAGCACTTCCGCGATCCCGAGCGCCGCAAGGAGTTCTTCAAGGAGTACAAGGAGATCGAGATGCTCTATGAGATCATCAGCCCCGATGCCTTCCTTCGCCCCTACATCGAGCCGTACGCCACGCTGAGCGCCATCTACGACGTGGTGCGCAAGGCCTACACCAAGCGCGTGGAGGTGGACCGCGACTTCCAACGCAAGACCAATGCGCTGGTGCAGGACCACGTAGGCACCTACAATGTGAACGGTCCGCTGGACCTGGTGGAGATCAACGAGCACACCATCGAGCTGATCAAGAAGAAGCTCGGCGGCGACGGCACCAAGGTGATCACCCTGATCAAGAGCATCGAGAAGAAGGCCGAGGCCGAAAGCGAAGACCCCTTCCT
>JBATNB010000117.1:0-3309 GCA_049290135.1 Rhizobiaceae bacterium | reverse complement strand
GGCCAGGACGGTGCCGGCGAGCACCGGCGTGACCGAAAGGCCGAGCGTCTTCAGCCGCGCGGCCATCGCCCACAGCACCGGGCGCGGCAGGGATCTCAGCGATTCGGCGGTGTCGATGGCGGTCATGGCGTCTTGTCGTCGTCCTCGGCCCTGATGGCAAGATGGAGCGCGGCGACGCCGAACATGAAGGTGCGAACCCGGCGAACCCGCAATCCGGCCGCTTCGAGCTCGGCCGAGACGGTCGCCGCGTCGGGGAAGATGCGGATCGATTCGACCAGGTAGCGGTACGCCTCGGGGTCGCGCGCCACCGCCGCGCCGAGCGCGGGAATGACGTAGCGCGAGTGCAGGGCATAGAATGGCGCGAACCAGGGCGCGGCGCGGGAGAACTCAAGAAGGGCAAACACGCCGCCCGGCTTCAGCACACGGGCGATCCCGGCAAGTGCCCGCACCGGATCGGCGAAGTTGCGCAGCCCGAAGGCGAGCGTGACACCGGCAAGCGAGGCCTCGGCGAACGGCAGGTTCTCGGCTTCGGCGTGCACGATTTCGAAGGCGCCGCGCGACCGGGCCTGCGCCACCGCCAGCATGCCCTCACTCGCATCGGCGACGGTGATGGCGCGTCCGGGGAGACGCCGGGCAAGGCGCAGCGCCAGATCGCCGGTTCCGCCGGCAAGGTCCATCAGCGGCCCGTCGACCGACCCAAGCGCCTCGGCAAACACGTCGACAACCTTGCGCTTCCACAGGCGATGCGTGCCGAAGCTCATCAAATCGTTCATGAGATCGTATCGCGGCGCGATGCGGTCGAACAGCGCGCCGACCCGGTCCCGCCTGGCGGCGGTGTCCACGCTCTGGTCGCCGAATGTGCGGCGCAGCGCGTCAAGCGTCGGTCCGGGTTTGCGCGCCATTCAGGCCGGCCCGATGACGGCTCTCAGCTTCGCCGCCATCTGTTCCGGCGTTGCATTGTGGGTGAACTGGGTGACGAACCTGCCATCGGGTCCCATGACATAGATGATCGAGGTGTGGTCGATGGCGTAGTCCTGCGTGGCGGTGTCGCCGGCGAACCGGTACTTCGCGCCATAGGCCGCCGCCACGCTGTCGATCTCCGCGCGTGTTCCCGTCAGGCCCATGATCCGCTCGTGGAAGGCCTTGCCATATTCGTCGAGCCGCTCGCCATGGTCGCGCTGCGGATCGACGGAGATGAACACGACGCGCAGGCGGCCGACCAGTTCGGGCGGCATGCCGTCGAGCGCGGCCGACAGTTCGCCAAGCGCGGTCGGGCAGACATCGGGGCAGAAGGTGTAGCCGAAATAGACGAGCAGGAATTCGCCGAGGAAGTCCTTGTCCGTCCAGCGTTTTCCGGTGCCGTCGACGAGGCTGAACGGACCGCCGATCACCGGGCCGCGGTCGGGTCCCAGGATGGCATAGGCCACCGCGCCGGCCGTCAGGGCAATGGCCGCCGCGCCGCCCAGAAGCGTTCGACGCGACAGGCGGCTGGTTTTCGACCGTGGGGTTTTGCCGGTGCCTGCGAGCATGGTCCTTACTAGCCAGACGCCGGTTCGGGCGAATTGACCAAACTCAAGGCCGGCTCAGGCCGGCGCCATGCACGGCGGATGCACGTCCGCCGATGCCGCGTCCGGAGCAGCCTTGCGCGGCTTGCGGCCGGACGAACGGGCGACACAGGCCTGGAAGGCCGGCTCGCGCAGCCGTTCGGCAATCTCTTCCGGACTGAGGTTCTGCAACAGGGGGCAGAGCGCCGGATCGAAATCGCCATTATCCAGCATCACCTGGCACAAGGCGCATGTCTCCGTTTTCCAATTCGACCCGATCTGCCACTTTCGCGGCCACCGCCGCAAGCGCCAAAGGGTTGTTTTTCGCCTGCCGGCGTTGACCTGCCCGCATAGCTCGGGCAAATCGATCGCCTGCGGGACCCTCACTCATGTCGCTCGATCCGTCTGACCTGCGCATTCTGAGAAACACGCCGATGCTCGGCGGGTTGTCGAACGATGCGCTGGCCAATTTGGTGCGCGACGCGTCGGTTCTCAAGCACACGCAGGGATATCTGCTGTTCTCGCAGGGTGACGACGCCGAAGCATTCTATGTCGTGTTGAGCGGCTGGATCAAGGTTTACCGGCTGTCGTCTTCCGGGACGGAAGCGGTCGTCGGCATCTTCACGCGCGGCCAGAGCTTCGCGGAAGCGGCGGCCATTTCCGGCGGCGTCTATCCGGCCTCGGGCGAGGCGGTCACCGATATCCGCGTGCTGAAGATCTCGGCGCGCCGGCTGTTCGAGCGCATTCGCGAGGCGCCGGAAATCGGCCTGGCGATGCTGGCCTCGACCTCGCAGCACCTGCACCTTTTGGTGCGGCAGATCGAGGCGCTCAAGGCGCACACCGGAGCCCAGCGCATCGCCGAATTCCTGCTCGAACTGGCGCCGGAGGAATCGGGCGCCTGCGTGGTCGACCTGCCCTACGACAAGGCCCTGATCGCCGCGCGCCTCGGCATGAAGCCGGAAAGCCTGTCGCGCGCCTTCCACAAGCTGAAGGCGCACGGCGTGGAGATTCGCCAGCGGCAGGCCGAAATCCGCAGTCTTCGGGAATTGCGCGAGTTCACCGAAATGGAACGCGCCGACGTGATGCGCGAAAACACCATCGACTAGGCGGGAAACCGGCCGCGCCGGACGTTGGCAGTCCGTGCAGGCGAACCATCAATGTGTACGCTGCGGCCCTGGTGTCTTCCCCCGCCAGACTGCTCCGATCAGGGCGAAAACCGCTCTAGCCAAGCATCAGCCCGGCACTCACAAGCGCGATGATTGCAACGAACGCGGCGACGATGCCGGTCCGCCAGCGCGAGGCGGCGCTCAGCTCGAGGAAATCGAGCAGGATCAGCCGGCCCTTGACGATGGTGACCAGCGCCAGCAGGACGATCCATGCGCGCGACGCCGCGTCCGGCAAACCCGCCTGCATCGCCGCCATCGTGCCCGCGGTCAGCGCCATCATCGCGATCCATGCCTTTGTCGCCGCGCCCATGCCTCACCTGAGCAGATAGAAGATTGGGAAGATCATCACCCAGACCAGATCGACCATGTGCCAGAAGGCAATGCCGGTTTCGACATTGTCCCTTGCCGGGAAGAGCGCGATCAGCCCGAGCACGCCGATGCCGAACATGACATGGGCGAGATGGAACCCGGTGACGAGATAGTAGAGGGTGAAGAACGCGTCGGTCTCCATCCCGTAGCCCAGCGCCGCCTTGGCGGCATATTCCGACAGCTTGACTGCGACGAACACGAGGCCGAGCAGCCCGGCGCCGGACAGGAAC
>JBATNB010000116.1:0-3141 GCA_049290135.1 Rhizobiaceae bacterium | reverse complement strand
GCCATCGACAGCGCGTTCGCCGGCGCGTTGGCGAGCGTCAGCGTCAGCACGCCATCGGCGTGCGCCCGGCGCACCAGCGCCGGCTGCGGCGTGGTCAAGGTCATGCCCGCCTCCTTGCGTTCCGGTGAAGGCTAGCACCAAGACGGTTGATGCGCTGCTGAAAAACCGCATGATCGCCGGTGACGCCACGGGAAACGGAGTCGGCCTTGCCCAAGCATGAGATTGCCCCGCGCCTTGACGCCGAAGCGGTCAACGCGCTGCTGCGCACCGTCTATCCCCAGCTCAACGACACGCACGCCGCCTACCGGGCGCTCGAGATCCATCCCGGCGGCTGCACCGTGCGGCTCGATGCCGACGCGCGGCACCTGCGCCCGGGCGACACGGTCTCCGGCCCGTCGCTGTTCACGCTGGCCGACATTGGCGGCTATGTGCTGGCGCTCTCGCATGCCGAGCCGGACGCGCTCGCCGTCACCACCAGCCTCACCATCAACTTCATGCGCAAGGCGGCCGCCGGCGCGCTCGACGGCCATTGCCGCATCCTCAAGATGGGGAAGAACCTGATGGTGTTCGACATCGACATCATGCCGGCCGGCGGCGGCGACACCATCGCGCATGCGACGGGAACCTACTCGATGCCGCCGCGGCGGGGGTAGGCGGCCTCAAGCCGCCTCGAATCTGTCAATCGACGCGTAATCGTGCCCTGCGCGAGCCACCGTTTCGCCATGGGCGGACTTCAGGCGCAACCAGAATGCGGCCGACGACCCGAACAAGCGCTCGAGGCGCAATGCCGTGTCCGCTGTGATCGAGTGGCGTCCGGCAATCAGTTCGCTGATGCGGTTGGCCGGCACGCCGATGTGCTTTGCCAGCGCGCTTGCGTTCAGCCCGTAAGGGGCCATGAATTCCTCAAGCAGCACTTCGCCCGGATGAGTCCTGATACGCGCCACGCTCAACCCCTGTGGTAATCCGTTGACTCGACATTGCGGGCATCGCCGTCTTCCCAGATGAAACAGACGCGGAACTGGTCGTTTATCCCGACCGACCGCTGACCCGCCCCGTCACCCTTGAGCTTCTCGAGACGATTGCCGGACAGATGGCGCAGATCGTCGATTTGTCCGGCCGCATCGATCATGTCCAGCTTGCGCGTCGCGACGTTCTCGAATGCGCGCCAATCGCGGTCGCACACCCGATCCTCAAACAGCGTGGCCGTGTGCTTGTCGGCGAAATGACGGATGGCCATACTTTATACGTATGGCATACGGCGCGCTTCGTTGAATTCGGTCGCCAACCGAAACGCCCCGTGCGGAGGCGCCCGTATTGCGATCCCACCCTGAATTGCCAGCGTTTCTCGATCATTTTTGGCGCATGCCGTGATCGTGCGCGCGGCCATGGCGATGGCACCTGTGGAGGCAGTCCGGTCTTGCCTCAGTGGCACAATGACCGAGGGCGCCGGCCCGCGCATGCGGTAAAATATTACCGCTCTTGCAATCCATTGGTTTCATTGTCTTTTTCCGCGAAACGCCATCAGGGAGCTGCTTGACACCCCCTCATCCATCCCCTATTGACCCCGGCAGCGGCCTCCGGGCCGCCTTTTCGTTGGCGTTCGCGCATGCGCATTCCAACCCAAGCAACAAGAAACGCCCGGAATTCCGGGTCCGACCGAAGAGAGACACCGATGGCGACTTTCGTTCAGAAGCCGGCCGACGTGACGAAGAAGTGGATCCTGATCGACGCCGAAGGACTCGTCGTCGGTCGCCTGGCCACCATCATCGCCATGATCCTGCGCGGCAAGACCAAGCCCACCTTCACCCCGCATGTCGATGATGGCGACAATGTCATCGTCATCAACGCGGCCAAGGTGGCATTCACCGGCAACAAGCTGGCGGACAAGAAGTATTACTGGCACACCGGCTATGTCGGCGGCATCAAGGAACGTTCCGCCGGCGACATGCTGTCGGGCCGCTTCCCCGAGCGCGTCATCGAGAAGGCCGTTGAGCGCATGATCCCGCGCGGGCCGCTCGGCCGCCGCCAGATGCGCAATCTGCGCGTCTATGCCGGCGCCGACCATCCGCACGAGGCGCAGCAGCCGGTCGCGCTCGACGTCGCGGCCATGAGCAAGAAGAACAAGAGGGCCTGACGATGGCTGACCTTTCCGCACTGAAGGACCTGGCGACACCCGCCGCCGAAGCGCCGTCCGCCCCGGTCCATGTCCAGAAGATCGACAAGCAGGGCCGCGCCTATGCCACCGGCAAGCGCAAGGACGCGGTCGCCCGCGTCTGGGTGAAGCCGGGCTCCGGCCGCATCACCATCAACGACAAGGATTTCAACGCCTATTTCGCCCGCCCGGTGCTGCAGATGATCCTGAAGCAGCCGATCGTGGCGACCAACCGCGACGGCCAGTTCGACGTCGTCGCCACCGTCGAGGGCGGCGGCCTCTCCGGCCAGGCCGGCGCGGTGCGCCACGGCATCTCCAAGGCGCTGACCTATTATGAGCCGGGCCTGCGCGCCGTGCTCAAGAAGGGCGGCTTCCTCACCCGCGACCCGCGCGTGGTCGAGCGCAAGAAGTACGGCAAGGCCAAGGCCCGCCGCTCGTTCCAGTTCTCCAAGCGCTGATTGTTCCCCGGCTTCGCCGGATGCATCGAAGGCCGGGCCCAGCGCCCGGCCTTTTTGCTTATCCGGTGCTCCATGCGCGCGGCTGGCGCATCCCGGCGATCTTGCAGGCCTGCCGGACATAGCCGTAGGGGAACAGGTCGAAGAACCGCTTCCTGCCGTCGGCAAGCCGGCCGTCCTCACCGATGTGCTTGAAGACGAAGCGCGCATCGGCCATGACGCCGTGCGCATCGAGGAAGTCGCGCATGAACAGAAGGACGCGCCAATGCGCGGGGGTCAGCGCCAGCCCCTCCTCCGCGGCCAGGTGCTCGGCGACCTTTCGGCTCCAGTCCCCGGGATCCACGAGATAGCCGGCCTCGTCGCGGCGGATGTCGCGGCCGTCGATCCTGGTGGTGGTGACAATGTCCGGCAGCGTCCTCATGACCGGTTCCTCGCGCCATCGGTCCGGCCAAAGCCTCGTCCGCCACTGTCCGCCATGCTTTGACCAACGTCAAAGCCGGCGCGGGCGTCATTCGGCCGGCAGCACGGCGCGCC
>JBATNB010000115.1:0-6603 GCA_049290135.1 Rhizobiaceae bacterium | reverse complement strand
GTCGACGACCAGATCGGCTTCGCCGGCCGCGAAGGCGGACCAGGACACGACGACCTCGACCTCGACCGCGCCGTCGGGCTGGAAATGCTGGTGCGCCTGCACATGCTCGATGCGGACCAGGTCGGCGCGGACGAGCCCGATACGTCCGTATACGCCGAACGGGGCGATGGCGAGGTTCCAGTCCCAGCCGAAATGGCAGGCGGGCTTGCGCAGCATGTTGCCGTGCGCGATCGGGCTGTTCCAGGAGATGTAGGGCACTGGCCAGGGCTGCAGCGCGGCCCTGCGGGCGGCTTCGGCGACATTGGAGCGGAAATGGATGGCGATGCGGTTGTCGCCGCCGCGCAGCCAGGCCGTGACGTCGACCCGGTGGCGGAGGAAGGCGTTGTCGGCCGACAGCACCGTTTCGCCGTTGATGGCGACCTCGGCGACCGTGTCGAGGCCGTCGACCTCGAGCAGCCAGCGCCCGCCCGGGGCAAACTCGAAGGTCCGCTCGGCGATCCAGTCGGTCTCGGCGACCCAGCGCACTTCGAGCTCGTTGCGTCCGGCGTACGGATCCCGGATGTGCCCCGCCGCCAGCAGCGCGGAGTGGACATCGCCGGGCAGCGGGCAATCGCATGCCATGTCCCGGTCGGTGGCGCGCAGGCGCCATATCCCGGAAAGATCGATCGTTTCGTTCAACGCCATCGCCGTCATGGCACGTCAGAGCCTGGTCTCGTCCGCGTGATCGAACAGCGAAGCGCGCGCCGGGTCGAAGCCGATGCGCATGCGTTCGCCGTTGCGCACCACGATCTGTCCGTCGACGCGGAAATGGAATGGCTGCCCGCCGAGCGCGGTCCAGACCAGCGTGTCGGCGCCCATCGGCTCGAACACCTCGACTTCGATCTCGGCGGAGAAGGGCAGCGACGCGGCCTGCTCGCCAACGATGACATGTTCGGGGCGGATACCGTACCAGGCCTTTTCGCCCGACGCCGGACGGCGGGAAAAGCCGTAGCCGGCAAGCGGCAAGGCCAGGCCGCCGGCGGCGAACAGCGGTTCGGGCCCGCCCGACAGCACCCCCTCGAAGAAGTTCATTCCCGGCGATCCGATGAAGCCGGCGACATATTTGTTGGCGGGGCGGTTGTAGATCTCGTGCGGCGCGGAGAATTGCTGGATGACGCCATTGCGCATGATGGCGATGCGATCGGCTAGCGTCAGCGCCTCGATCTGGTCGTGGGTGACATAGATCATCGTGTTCTTCAGACGATGGTGCAGCCGCTTGATTTCCACGCGCAGCTCGGCCCGCAACTTGGCATCGAGGTTGGACAGCGGCTCGTCGAACAGGAACACGTCGGCGTCGCGAACCAGCGCCCGGCCGATGGCGACACGCTGGCGCTGGCCGCCCGACAGCTGCGCCGGCTTGCGCCTGAGCAGCGGTTCAATCTGCAGGATCCCGGCCGCACGGCTCACGCGTTCGGCGATCTCGGCCGCCGGCATGCGCGCATTCTTCAGTCCGAACGACAGATTGCCCTCCACCGTCATCTGCGGATAGAGCGCGTAGGACTGGAAGACCATGCCGATGCCGCGATCCTTCGGTTCGTCCCAGGTGACGTTGCGGCCCTTGATGAAGATCTGGCCGCGCGTCGGTTCGAGCAATCCGGCGATGCAGTTCAGCAGCGTGGACTTGCCGCAGCCCGACGAGCCGAGAAGCACGACGAATTCACCCTCCGCGATATCGAGATTGAGCGATTTCAGGACTTCCACTGAGCCGAAGGCGAGGGAAAGATCACGGATTTCGATGCTGTTCTTCATGCCGATCATCCCTTCACGGCGCCGGCGGCGATGCCGCGCACGAACAGTTTTCCGGACACGAAATAGACGATGAGCGGGACCAGTCCCGTCAGGATGGTCGCCGCCATGTTGACGTTGTATTCCTTCACGCCCTGAACCGAATTGACGATGTTGTTGAGCTGGACGGTCATGGGATAGAGGTCCGGCTTGGTGTAGACGACGCCGAACAGGAAGTCGTTCCAGATGCCGGTGATCTGCAGGATCATGGCCACGACGAAGATCGGCAGGCTCATGGGCAGCATGATGCGCAGGAAGATGCCCCAGAAACCGGCGCCGTCGACGCGCGCCGCCTTGAACAATTCCTCCGGCAGCGACGAGAAATAGTTGCGGAAGAGCAGTGTCAGGATCGGCATGCCGAAGATCGTGTGCACGATGACGAGGCCGGTCAGCGTGCCGTAGATACCCAGTTCACGCAGGATGATGACGATCGGGTAGAGCATCACCTGGTAAGGGATGAACGAGCCGAAGATCAGGATGGTGAAGAAGATTTCCGCGCCCTTGAACTTCCAGTTGGCCAGCGCGTAGCCATTTACCGAAGCGACAGCGATCGACAGGATGACCGACGGCACGGTGATGCGTACGGAATTCCAGAAGCCGCGCGACAGCCCGTCGCAATTGAGGCCCGTGCAGGCTTCCGCCCATGCCTTGATCCAGGGCGCGAAGGTGACCTTGCCGGGCAGCGAGAAGATGTTGCCGGCGCGGATCTCGTCCATCTCCTTCAGCGACGTGACGACCATCACGTACAGCGGCAGCAGGTAATAGACCGAGACCACCATCAGCGTTCCGTAAACGATCACGTTGTGCGCCGAGATCATGCGGCGCGGCTTGGGCCCCGACGGGCCCACGAGGGCGACGGCGTCAACCATTTCGGCGTTTCCCGAACTCGAGGTAGGCCCAGGGGATGAGGACGATCAGCACGGTCACCAGCATCATCGTCGACGCGGCGAAGCCCTGGCCGAGATTCTGGGCCTGGAACATGTAGTCGTAGACATATTTCGCCGGCATTTCCGAGGCGATTCCGGGGCCGCCGGACGTCTGCGCCACCACAAGGTCATAGACCTTGATGATGCCGGAGGCGGCAATCACCAGCGTGGTGATGAACACCGGCCGCATCATCGGAATGACGATGAACAGGTAGGTCTTCCAGGCAGGAATGCCGTCGACGCGCGCCGCCTTCCAGATTTCCTGATCAATGCCGCGCAGCCCCGCGAGCATCAGCGCCATGATCAGGCCGGTGCCCTGCCAGAGCCCGGCGATAAGCAGGCCGTAGAGAACGACGTCGGGGTTGTTGAGCGGATCGAATGCGAAATGTTCGAACCCGAACGATCGCACCACGTGCTGGAGGCCGAAGGTCGGGTTCAGCACCCATTGCCACACCAGGCCGGTGACGATGAAGGACAGGGCGAACGGGTAGAGGAAAATGGTGCGGAACGTGTTCTCGAAGCGGATTTTCTGGTCGAGCAGCGCCGCCAGCAGGAAGCCGATCACGATGGAGAACACCAGCGACAGCGAGCCGTAGATGGCGAGGTTCTTGATGGCGATCAGCCAGCGGCTGGTCTGCCAGAGGCGTTCGTACTGGTCGAGCCCGACAAAGCCGAGCCGCGGCAGCAGCTTGGAATTGGTGAACGAGTAAAGGACCGTCCACAAGGTTCCCCCGACGAACACCACCAGGGTCGTCACGATCATCGGCAGTGCGGCAATCTTCGCATGCAGATTGCGAAAGGCACGCCTGCCCGGTGCTTGGCCGGCCATGTCGATTCTCCCCGACAAGCTGACGGAAGGGGCCGCCCGGGACGGGCGGCCCGCTGGTCATGGCGATGTCAGAGGCCGGACTTGAGGTTGGCCACCCACTTGGCGTGCGCGTCTGCGGCCGCCATGTCCGACTTGAAGAACTCGACCATCAGGTCTTCGTTCTGCTTCTGCACGTCCGGCGACCAGACCTGATCGCCCGACGGGACGAGATTGCCGGACGCGAGGATTTCCAGGCCCTTCTTCATGCAGTCGTTGGCGGCGGCCAGATCGACGTCTCCGCGGATCGGCAGCGAGCCCTTCTTGAGGTTGAAGGCAACCTGCACGGGCGGGCTGACGAGGAGCGCGGCCAGACGCTTCTGCGCGGCCTCCTTGTCGGCGTCCTTCAGCTTCGGGAAGTAGAAGGCATCACCGCCGGTCGACAGATAGGCATTGAGGCCCATGCCCGGCAGGCAGGTGTAGTCCTTGCCCGCGACTTCACCGGCCACGGCGAACTCGCCCTGCGCCCAGTCACCCATGATCTGGCCGGCGGCCTGGTCGGTGATGACGAGGTTGGTCGCCTGGTTCCAGTCCTGGACGGTGGATTTCGCGGCAAGCTTGCGCATGTTGGCCGCAGCCTCGAACACCTTGGCCATTTCCGGCCCGGCAGCGGCGTCCATGTCCTTGCCGACATTGACCTTCTTCCAGACATCGAGGCCTGCGACCGCGGTCGTCAGCGCGCCGAAGGCGAGATTCGACTGCCAGGGCTGGTTGCCGAGCGCCAGCGGGATCTTCCCGGCGGCCTCGACCTTGTCTGCGCTCGCGACGAATTCGTTCCAGTCCTTCGGTACCGGAATGCCGATGTCCTCATAGACCTTGTTGGACAGCCAGAGCCACTCGGGCGAATGGATGTTGACCGGTGCGCAATAGATCCGGCCGTCGATGGTGCAGCTGTCGAGCAGGGACGGAGGGAACACCTTGTCCTTCCAGCCCTCCTTTTCCGCGACGTCGGTAAGATCGAGCATCAGGCCGGCCTGGACCAGTTCCAGCGCCTGCTGGCCATGGTTGAACTGCGTCGCGCCCATCGGGTCGCCGCCGGTAATGCGGCTGATCATGATCGGGCGCGCGGTGCCGCCGGAGCCGGCGATGGCGCCATCGATCCACTTGTCGCCGGAAGCGTCGAACGCCCTGGCAAGCTCGGCGACCGCCGCGGCTTCGCCGCCGGAGGTCCACCAATGGGTTACTTCGAGGTCGGTCGCGTGCGCAGCGCCCGCGGCGACGAGAACAGTCGATGCGGCAATCAGGGACTTGAACGATTTCATGGCAGTCCTCCCGTTGAACTTCCTCCGGACCGTGCCGGAGACGCTTCACCCGCGCCGTCTCCCGTCGGCGCGATCAATCGAGAACTTTCCCTTTGACATGGGAATGCAATCGATTACATTAATCGTGGTGGGAATCCTGAATGATGTCAAGCAAATATTCGAATCGCGAAAAAAATGGCGCGCGCGCCGGCGGGGCGCCGACGGTGCAGCACGTGGCGCGGATGGCCGGCGTGTCGACGGCGACGGTCAGCCGGGCGATCTCGCATCCGGACCGCGTGTCGCAACAGACGCGCGCCACGGTCGAGGAGGCAATCCGCAAGACCGGCTTCGTGCTCAACGTCAACGCGCGCAACCTGCGCCGCGGCAAGGCCGGCGCCATCGTCGTCATCCTCCCCAATCTCGGCAATCCGTTCTTCTCGCGCATCCTGGCCGGCATCGAGCAGGTATTCGCCGGATCCGGCCATTCGGTGCTGATCGCCGATTCGCGCCAGGGCGGAACCGGCCAAACGCTCGCCTATCTCAGCGCCAGCCGCGCCGACGGGCTCATCATTCTCGACGGGTCGCTCACCGACGACACGATGCGGCGGGCGGCGGGCGAACTGCCGCCGGCGGTGTTTGCCTGCGAATGGGCCGACGGCACGATGCTGCCCTGCGTCCACATCGACAATCGCGGAGCGGCCGCGCTGGCGGTCACCCACCTTTCAGCGCTCGGTCATGCCCGGATCGGACATCTGCGCGGCCCGGCCGGAAATGTCCTGTCGGTTGAACGCGAGGCCGGCCTGAGGAACGCGCTGGCCGGGCGCGGCCTCGCGGTGCGCGAGGACTGGTTTTTACCCGGCGATTTCAGCCTGAATGCGGGGATCGACGCGGCGCGGGCCTTCCTCAAACTGGCCGAGCGCCCGACCGCGATGTTCTCGGCCAATGACGAGATGGCGTTCGGCTTCATTTCCGAACTCGACCGCCACGGCGTGCGCGTGCCGCGCGACGTGTCGATCGTCGGGTTCGATGACATCGAGGTGGCAACCTGCTTCATCCCGCCGCTAACGACGATCCACCAGCCGCGCGAAGCGCTCGGCATGACCGCGGCGCGCCGGCTGGCCGAGGCGATGCGCAACGCCGAAAACCGCCAGGGCGACCGCACCGTGCTTCCGGTCGAACTCATCGTGCGCGGCTCGACCGGGCCGGCGCCGGACGGGCGCTAGGACCAGTCGGCATTCAACCTTGGCCGTGGATTCATCATCTGGATCGAAATGGCGGCCTAGAGCGGACGGTCATCGCCATCGTCGAGGACGCGATGCGCCGCGCCGTCGAGATCGTCATACTGGCCGCTGCGGAGCGACCACAGGAAGGCCGCCAGTCCGGCGGCGCCGAGCAGGAGCGCGATCGGGATCAGGAACACCAGATTGTTCATTCCGCCGGTTCCAGCCGCAACGCCGCCTCGGGCCGGGCGGCGATGTCGGCGCGACCGCGGCGCAGCAGCCGCATGGCGTTGGCCACGACGAGAACCGACGAGCCCGACATGGCGATGGCGGCAATCAGCGGCGTGACTTGGCCGAGGACGGCAAGCGGCACGGCGATGATGTTGTAGCCGATGGCGATGGCGAAATTCTCGCGGATCAGCCGTCCGGCGCGCGTCGCCACATCGTGGGCCAGCGTCACGGCCGCCAGGCTCTCGCGCAGGAAGACGAAATCCGACGCGGCGCGGCCGATATCGGCGGCCTCGGCG
>JBATNB010000114.1:0-1733 GCA_049290135.1 Rhizobiaceae bacterium | reverse complement strand
ACCCTGGCCGCCTGGGCCGCGCCGCTGGCGTGGGGCTGGTCGGCCATGCTGCGCAAGAACGCCTTCCGCCCGGCCGCCGGACCGACGCTTCCGGCCGCAGCCATCGAGCGCCTGAGCGGTGGCGGTTACCTTGAATTCTCCGATGGCGGCGCCGTCTCCGCATTCGGTCCGGCCGTGTCGGGCGTGACCGGGGTCGAGGATGACGAACTGTCCGGGCCCGGGTTCTTCAACCGGATCCTCGTGGCCGATCGCGTGCATTTCCTCGCCGCGCTCGAGGAATGCCGGGCTGGGGAAGCGGGGGCGAGCGTGATGCTGCGCCTTCGCACCGCGCTTGCCGAGCCGGGCGATGGATCGGGCCACCTGGAATTCCGGCTCGAACTGGCGCCGGGGCTGGCCGGTGCACGGGTGCAGGGCCTCATCGCCCGCGCCGCGCCGCGCAGACCCGCGGTGCCGGCGATGGACCGCGACGAACTGGAAACGGCGAAATCCCGGTTCCTGGCCGCGGTGAGCCACGAACTGCGCACGCCGCTGAGCGCGATCATCGGGTTTTCCGACATGATGCTGTGCGGCCTGTTCGGCGAATTCTCCGATCCGCGGCAGCGCGAATATGTCGGGCTCATCTCGGCTTCGGGCAATCACCTTCTCAACGTGGTCAACGCCATCCTCGACGTGTCCAAGATCGAGGCGGGTGCCTATTCGATCGCGCTCGAACCGTTCGCCTTCGCTGACGCGGCCGCGATGTCGGTTTCGATGGTCGGTGCCCAGGCCGACGCCAAGCAGATCCGCATGACCAACAACGCCGCCAAGGCCACCGGCGAACTCGTCGCCGACCGCCGGGCGGTGCAGCAGATCCTGATCAATCTCCTGTCCAATGCCGTCAAATTCACGCCCGAAGGCGGTGCGATCAGTGTCGATGTCGCCGAGCGCCCGGGCATGTTCGAGTTTTCGGTGAGCGATACCGGAATCGGGATTTCGGAACAGGACCTTGGAAAGCTCGGACGTCCGTTCATGCAGATCGAGAACGACCTGACGCGCTCGTTCGACGGCACCGGGCTGGGCCTGTCGCTGGTCAAGGGCCTGGTGGAACTGCACCGGGGGACGCTGTCCATCGAAAGCGCGGTCGGCGAGGGCACGACGGTCCGCGTCGGCTTGCCGAACCCGCGCAAGGTGACGCGACTTTCCGACATCAAGGCGAAGAAGGGAGGACATCATGCTCCGCTCCGCAAGACCGGGTGATTTCATGTCCACCGCGTCGGGAACCCTGTTCGAACTGGCCCTGGCCGGCGGCGGGTTCCTCACGCGTCATCGCGGCCTGACCGGCGGCGCATTGGCGTTCGCGATCGCCTACAGCTTCGTCTCCGCCAATGCCGTGTGGTACCAGCCGCATCGCCACCCCGCGCCGATCTTTTCGTCCTGGCTGCAGGAGCCGGAGGGAACGACCGGCCCGCAATCGCGCGTGATCGTGGAAATCCCGGACGGCGGTTCCGCCGTGCCCGACAGCCGCGTGGCGCTGGTGCAGAGCGCGCTCAGCGATATCGAACTCTACACCGGCTCCATCGACGGGGTCGCAGGCCCGCGCACGCGCGTGGCGATCGAGACCTACCAGCGCCAACTCGGCCTGGAGCCGTCGGGCGTGATCGACGACGAACTCCTCGAACTGCTCGGCGATGCACCGCGGGCCTTGCCCCTGCCGAAGCCGGCGCCGCGCAAGGCCGTGGCGGCAGCACCCGCGA
>JBATNB010000113.1:0-5580 GCA_049290135.1 Rhizobiaceae bacterium | reverse complement strand
GCGCAGGTGCGCCAGCTCGCCGGCGGCGAGGGAGTGGTCATCGTCTGCGGGCGCTTCGAGGGGGTGGACGAGCGCATCATCGCGGCGCGCGGCCTGCGCGAGGTCTCGCTCGGCGATTACGTCCTGTCGGGCGGCGAGCCGGCCGCGCTCGTGCTGCTCGACGCCATCGTGCGCCTGCTGCCGGGCGTCATGGGCAATGCGACCTCGGGCGCCAGCGAAAGCCACGAGCACGGCCTGCTCGAGCACCCGCACTACACGCGGCCGCAGCAGTGGGAGGGCCGCGCCATCCCGCCGGTGCTGCTGTCGGGCAATCATGCGCGGATCGAGGCCTGGCGGCGCGAACAGGCCGAGATGCTGACGCGGGACCGCCGTCCGGACCTGGTCGCGACCGAAAAATGACGCCGCGGGCGTGACAAAGTCCGCCGGACCGTGTATGCGCCCCGGCGAAACCGGGACAAACCCGGTCTCCGTCAACAACGGATGCGAAACGCCACTGGTTCCGGCCCTGCCGGCGCCATCGACCACGCGGCCAATCTGCTGCGGGCGAAAGCGGGCGCTCTGGCCTCCACAGAAGAAAACAGTAGGAGTCCGAGAAATGGATCTCATCGCCACGCTCGAGGCCGAACAGGCCGCGAAGATCGAAGCCCTCCGCAAGATCCCCGCCTTCTCGCCCGGTGACACCGTGCGCGTCAACGTCAAGGTGACGGAAGGCAACCGCACCCGCGTCCAGGCCTATGAGGGCGTGTGCATCGCCCGGTCCGGCGGCGGCCTGAACGAGAGCTTCACCGTCCGCAAGATTTCCTATGGCGAAGGCGTCGAGCGCGTCTTCCCGGTCTATTCGCCGATGGTGGAATCGGTCGAGATCGTGCGTCGCGGCAAGGTCCGCCGCGCCAAGCTGTATTACCTGCGCAATCTGCGCGGCAAGTCGGCCCGCATCTCCGAAAACACCAACGCCCGCTCGCGCAAGCTCAACGATGCCGAACGCGCGCTGGCGATGGCTGCCAAGGCCGAGGCCGCCGCCGCCAAGGCCGAAGCCAAGGCCGGTACCGAAACGGCGGGCTGAACGTCCGCCGCGATGCGAGGAACGAAGGGCGCCCGCACGGCGCCCTTTTTCGTTGCCGCGCGCGCATCGCCGCCCCTTGGCAGGAACGGCCGGTTCTGACAGGTTCCTGTGCCAACGGTCCGGCGTCGCCGGCCGGTTGACCGCGTTTCAGGAGAACCCCGATGATCACCCGCCGCCATGTCCTGTCCCTCCTTGCCGCCGCGACGATCCTGCCCGCTTCGGCGGTCGCCGCCGACCTTCCCGATCTTGGCGGGCGCGAAGTCGTCGTGGTGACGGAGAATGCCTATCCGCCGCTGCAATTCGTCGATCCCAAGACCGGCGAGCAGATCGGCTGGGAATATGACGCCATGAACGAGATCGCCACGCGCCTCAACTTCAAGGTGACCTACAAGAACACCTCCTGGGACGCGATGATCCAGTCCGTGTCCGACAAGCAGTTCGACATCGGCATGACCGGCATCACCATCAAGGACGACCGTAAGGAGAAGGTCGACTTCTCCGACGCCTACATGCGCTCCGAAATGTTCATGCTGGTGCGCGGCGACGAGAGCCGCTTCACCGACGCCAAGAGCTTTGCCGGCTTCGAGGCCGGCCTTGTCGGCGCCCAGGCCGGCACCACGCCCTTCTACGTCGCCGTCTACGAGGTGCTCGACGGCAACGAGCAGAACCCGCGCATCAAGCTGTTCGAGACCTTCGGTGCCACCGTGCAGGCGCTGAAAAGCGGCGATGTCGATCTCGTGCTCACCGACGGCACCGCCGGCAAGGGCTATGTCGATGCGTCGGGCGGCGGGCTGAAGCTCGTCGGCGAGGCGCTCGGCACCGAGGATTTCGGCTTCATCTTCCCCAAGGGGTCCGATCTCGTCGCGCCGCTCAACGCCGCCATCGCGGCGATGAAGGCCGATGGCGCGATCGAGGCGCTGAACAAGAAATGGTTCCTCGACTACAAGATGGGCCAGTGACGCGAACGCGGTCCGCAACCGGGTCAGGCCGGCGGGGCGGTCGGAATTGACTGCCCCGCCCGCGCCCGCCGCCAGGGACGCCGATTTCCCCTGGTGGCTCGTGTCCCTCGTCATGCTCGCCCTGGCGGCGGCGCTCGCCATCGCGGTCTCGGAGCTTTACGCGCAGATCTTCCGCACGATCCTCAAGGGGGTCGGCATCACCGTGTTCGTCACCGCCGTCGCCTTCCTGTTCGCCTCCGCGCTCGGCCTTGCCCTGGCGCTCATGCAGCTGTCGGGCCGGGTGGTCCTGCGGCAAACCTCGCGGTTCTACATCGAGATCGTGCGCGGCGTGCCGATCCTGGTGCTGCTGTTCTGGATCGCCTTTGCCGGCGTGCCGGGCTTCGTCGCGGCCTGGAACTGGGCGCTGACGCCGCTGCGCGAGGCCGGACTTGTCGGCGAACTGCTGGTGCGCGACGTGTCGCTGATGTGGCGCGCCATCCTGGCGCTGATGTTCGGCTATGCCGCCTTCATCGCCGAGATCTTCCGCGCCGGCATCCAGGCCGTCGACAAGGGCCAGATCGAATCGGCCAAGGCGCTCGGCTTTACCCGCTGGCTGCGGTTCCGGCTCATCATCCTGCCGCAGGCGCTGCGCACCGTGCTGCCGCCGCTCGGCAATGATTTCGTCGCCATGGTCAAGGACTCCTCCCTCGTCTCCGTGCTCGGCGTCGCCGACATCACCCAGATGGGCAAGGTCTATGCCGCCGGCTCCTTCCGCTTCTTCGAGACCTATTCCATTGTCGCCTTCATCTATCTGGTCCTGACCGTGTCGCTGTCGCTGGCGCTGCGCGGCGTGGAGCAGCGCATGCGCCGGGGAATTCCACATGAGCGATGACCTCCTGGCCCGCGTCTACGCGGCGCGATCGCCGGCGGAACTGGCCGCCGCCTATGCCGACTGGGCGGCGACCTACGACGCCGAGACCTTCCGCGACGGCTATCACCTGCCGTTCACCATCACCGCCTGGGTGGCCCGGCACGTCCGGCCGGGCGATGGCCCGCTGCTCGACGCGGGCTGCGGCACCGGCATCACCGGACCGGTGCTGAGGGCGCTCGGCTACGACGATCTGGAAGGCCTCGACCTGTCGCCCGACATGCTGCGGCTGGCCCGCGCCCACGGCGTCTATGCCCGCTTGACCGAGGCCGAGCTCGGCGGGCCGCTGCCCTACGAGGACGGCCGCTTCGCCGCCTTCCTGTCGACCGGCGTCTTCACCGCCGGCCATGCGCCGCCGGAATCCCTCGACGAGCTGGTGCGCGTCGTGCGCCCCGGCGGCCACTGCGTCTTCACCGTGCGCGATGTCGTCCTGCCGGCCTTCCGGAAGAAGATGGACGCGCTGGAGGCGGAAGGTCGCTGGACAAGGGTGGAGGAAAGCGCGCCCTTCCGCGCCTTCCTCATGGCCGAGCCGGAAGTGATGCTGACGGCGTTCGTGTACGCAAGGTGCTGACCGGCGGCCGATTGCCGTTCGGCGTCGCCGATGCTATGGGCCGCCCCGGACTTTTCGCCATCGCCGACAGGGACGCCACATGACCGCCCGCACCCTCTACGACAAGATTTTCGACGATCACGTGGTCGACCGCCAGGCCGACGGCACCTGCCTGCTCTACATCGACCGCCACCTCGTGCACGAGGTGACGAGCCCGCAGGCGTTCGAGGGGCTGCGCATGGCCGGACGCAAGGTGCGTCATCCGGAAAAGACGCTCGCCGTCGTCGACCACAACGTGCCGACCACGCCGGACCGCAAGATCGGCATCAGCAACGAGGAAAGCCGCATCCAGGTCGAGGCACTGGCCAGAAACGCCGCCGATTTCAACGTCGAATATTATGACGAGAACGATCGCCGCCAGGGCATCGTCCATATCGTCGGGCCGGAACAGGGCTTCACCCTGCCCGGCATGACCATCGTGTGCGGCGACAGCCACACCTCCACCCACGGCGCCTTCGGCGCGCTCGCCCACGGCATCGGCACGTCGGAGGTCGAGCATGTGCTGGCCACGCAGACGCTGATCCAGAACAAGGCGAAGAACATGCTGGTGCGCGTCGACGGGCAATTGCCCGCGGGCATCACCGCCAAGGACATCATCCTGGCCATCATCGGCGAGATCGGCACCGCCGGCGGCACCGGCCATGTCATCGAGTTCGCCGGCGAGGCGATCCGCGCGCTCTCCATGGAAGGGCGCATGACGGTCTGCAACATGACCATCGAGGGCGGCGCCCGCGCCGGCCTGATCGCGCCCGACGACAAGACCTTCGCCTACATCAAGGACCGGCCGCGCGCCCCGAAGGGCAAGGCGTGGGACATGGCGCTCGACTACTGGAAGACGCTCTACACCGACGAGGGCGCGCATTTCGACAAGGTCGTCGTGCTCGACGCCGCCAACCTGCCGCCGATCGTCTCCTGGGGATCCTCGCCCGAGGACGTCGTCTCCGTCACCGGCGTCGTGCCCGATCCGGCCGCCATCGCCGACGAGACCAAGCGGGCCTCCAAGCAGCGCGCGCTCGACTATATGGGCCTGAAGCCCGGGCAGAAGATCACCGACATCACGATCGATCGCGTCTTCATCGGCTCGTGCACCAACGGCCGCATCGAGGATCTGCGCGCCGCGGCCAAGGTGGTCGAGGGTCGCACCGTGGCGCCGACCGTCTCGGCCATGATCGTGCCGGGGTCGGGCCTGGTGAAGGAACAGGCGGAGGCCGAGGGCCTGGACCGCGTCTTCCTCGCCGCCGGGTTCGAATGGCGCGAGCCGGGTTGCTCCATGTGCCTGGCCATGAACGACGACCGGCTGAGGCCGGAGGAGCGCTGCGCCTCCACCTCGAACCGCAATTTCGAGGGCCGGCAGGGCTACAAGGGCCGCACCCACCTGGTATCGCCCACCATGGCCGCCGCCGCCGCCATCGCCGGCCATTTCGTCGACATCCGCGACTGGAACTGAACCGGGCGCGCATCGGGACCGGGAACGGGCGGGCTTCGGCCCGCCTTTTTCATGGCATGTTGAACGGCGTGTGCACGGTGATGGCGGAGGTCACCGCCGCTCCGTCCGCCCCGGCCGGGCCGCCGGGCGCGAGCAGGCGGGAATAGATGTTGCGCACATCCGTCCGCAGGTCGTGGTTGAGCACGAAATGGATGCGCCGCGCCGCAAGCAGCGCGCGATTGTCGGCATCGAGATCGTGGGCGACGAACACGTCGACCCGCCGGTCCAGCCGGTCGAATTCGGCGATGATCGCGCGATTGCCGCCACCGACGGAATAGACAGCCGCGATGTCGGGATGGGCCGAGAGCGCCGCGGCGATCAGCGGCGCGGTGGCGTGGTCGCGCCCGAACCCTTCCGAGACCGTCGCGATCGCCAGATGCCGGTGGCGCGCCCTGATGGCCGCGGCAAAGCCGGTCACGCGGTCGCCTTCGCCGCGAAAAGCCGCCGACGACTGGACCACCAGCACGCGCGCCGGCCGTTCGCGCACCGTCATGGCGATCAGCCAGGCCGCCGTCTCGCCCGCCGCCCGGTTGTCGATCCCGGCATAGGCGAGCC
>JBATNB010000112.1:0-1786 GCA_049290135.1 Rhizobiaceae bacterium | reverse complement strand
CTGCATCACGTCGGGACGGTTCACGCCGGCGGCGCGAACGCGGATGAGGATTTCGCCCGGACCCGGCAACGGCAGCGGCCGCCGTTCCGGCTTCAGGGCCATCGGCCCGCCGGGTTCCGGCACGGCGATGGCGGTCATGGTCTCGGGCAGAAGGGTCATGGCGAACGGGCCTTTCGGGTTCGACGAGGTTGCGCGCCGGGTTTCTCCGGCTAGTCTTGCGCAATTGGACCGGACGGGGAAGCACGATGGCACTGTTCGACGATCCGCCGCGCAAGCCGGCGCAACCGCACGAGATCGGCCAGGACCTCGCGCTCCTGTCCGTCGACGAACTGACGCGGCGCGTGGCGCTGCTGCGGGCCGAAATCGCCCGGCTGGAAGAGGACATCGCGGCGAAGAGCTCGACCAAGGCCGCCGCCGAGGCGCTTTTTCGCCGGTGAGGCGCGGCGGATTGCGGCGCATGGCGATTCGCGCTTAGGTGCCGTCATGACAGGGAACGATCCATTCCTGGCGATTGCCGACGGCAACCGGCGCGCCCTTCTGGAAATGCTGCGCGACGGTCCGCGCAGCGTCGGCGATCTTGCCCGCGACCTGCCGGTGTCGCGGCCGGCGGTATCGCAGCATCTCAGGGTGCTGCTCGATGCCGGCCTGGTCAGCGTCGAGGCAGCCGGAACGCGCCGGCTCTACAGGGCCGGCGGTCCGGGGCTGACGCGCCTCAATCTGTGGGTCGACCAGTTCTGGGCCGACTGACGGCGCGGGGCCGCGCGTTCAGGCCTTCAACCGCTCGATTTCGTCCTTCAGCGCCAGTTTTCGCCGTTTGAGATCATTGATTTCCGCATCGCTGGCCGACGGGTGCTGCATCGCGTCGGCGAGCGCCCGCTCCATTTCCGTGTGCTTCCGCTTCAGTTCCACGATGTGGGATTCAAGAGCCATGAACGGTCATCCTCCGGTTCCGGTTGCTCCGTCCCGATGGCGCCGCTTCACCGCCCGAAGCGGCCTTCGTGACGGAATGGTGACAGTCTGCCACCAAAGCGGCGGCGTGTCGAATGGCGCATGGGAGGATTTATGAAACGAAGAAAATGTGCTATGCGCCCAGCCGTTCCGTCGGCCGCCCGGCCGCCGGGACATTCCCCCGCGAACGCGCGCCGTCGCCGAAATCTGGATTGTCATGAGTGAACAGGACCAGGCGGACCTCCGTCTCGAATACGCGCGGTTGAAGCAGGAACATGCCGATTTCGACGCCGCCATCGACGCGATGGCCGTGACGGGATGCGATCCGCTGCAGATCCAGCGCATGAAGAAGAAGAAGCTCGCGGTGAAGGACCGGCTCAAGGCGGTCGAGGACCGCATCATTCCCGACATCATCGCCTGAGGCCCGGCCATGACCGAACAACGCGCCGACGTCGCCATCATCATGGGAAGCCAGTCCGACTGGGCGACGATGCAGGGGGCGGCAGAAACGCTCACCTCGCTCGGCATCGCGCACAGGGCGCTCATCGTCTCGGCGCATCGCACGCCTGACCGGCTGGTGGCGTTTGCCACGGGCGCGGTCGATGCCGGCTACAAGGTGATCATCGCCGGCGCGGGCGGCGCGGCGCACCTGCCAGGCATGTGCGCGGCGATGACGCGGTTGCCGGTGTTCGGCGTGCCGGTGCAGTCGAAGGCGCTCTCCGGGCAGGATTCGCTGCTGTCGATCGTGCAGATGCCGGCCGGAATCCCGGTCGGAACGCTTGCCATCGGTCCGGCGGGCGCGATCAACGCGGCGCTGCTCGCGGCCGCCGTGCTCGCC
>JBATNB010000111.1:0-2111 GCA_049290135.1 Rhizobiaceae bacterium | reverse complement strand
CGGCATCATCGTGCGCTCGCCCGTCGCGCGCGCCTTGACCTCGATCTCGCCGGCGGCGACGCCGCGCGGCCCGACAATGATCTGCCAGGGCACGCCGATCAGGTCGGCGGTGGCGAACTTGGCGCCGGGCCGTTCGTCGGTATCGTCGTGAAGGATGTCGAGCCCGGCCTTGCCGAGCGCCTGCTCCAGCGCCGCGCACGCCGCGTCGCAGGCGGCGTCCCCGGCCTTCATGTTGATGAGGATCGCATCGAACGGCGACACCGACGCCGGCCAGATGATGCCGGCCTCGTCGTGGCTGGCCTCGATGATGGCCGCGATCAGGCGCGTCGGACCAATGCCGTAGGAGCCCATGGAGACGAAATGCTCCTTGCCGTCCGGACCGGTGACCCTGGCGTTCATCGGCTCGGAATATTTGGTTCCGAAGTGGAAAATGTGGCCGACCTCGATGCCGCGCGCCGCCAGTTGCTCGCTCTCGGGAATGGCCGACCATGCGGCGGTGTCGTGCATGTCGTCGGTCGCCGCGTACGGCGTGGTCCAGGCGTCGACGATGGCGGCGATGGCGGCGTCATCGGCGAAGTCGGTGTCCGCGGCGGGCACCGGCAGGCCCATGAAGTCGCGATGGCAGAACACCGCCGATTCACCGGTGTCGGCCAGGATGATGAATTCGTGGCTGAGATTGCCGCCGATCGGTCCAGTCTCGGCGCGCATCGGGATCGCCTTCAGGCCGCAGCGCTCGAAGGTGCGCAGATAGGCCACGAACATGCGGTTGTAGGCGGCGCGGGCGCCGTCATAGTCGAGATCGAAGGAATAGGCGTCCTTCATCAGGAATTCGCGGCCGCGCATCACGCCGAAGCGCGGGCGCACCTCGTCGCGGAACTTCCACTGGATGTGGTAGAGGTTGAGCGGCAGGTCCTTGTAGGACTTCACGTAGGCGCGGAAGATGTCGGTGACCATTTCCTCGTTGGTCGGGCCGAACAGCATGTCGCGCTCGTGACGGTCCTTGATGCGCAGCATCTCCTTGCCATAGGCGTCGTAGCGGCCGCTCTCGCGCCACAGGTCGGCCGACTGGATGGTCGGCATCAGGATCTCGACGGCGCCGGCGCGGTTCTGTTCCTCGCGGATGATCGCATTGACCTTGTTGAGCACCTTGAGGCCCAGCGGCAGCATGGAAAAGCTGCCCGCGGCCTGCTGGCGGATCATGCCGGCGCGCAGCATCAGCCGGTGCGAGACGATGTCGGCCTCGCGGGGATTTTCCTTCAGGATGGGCAGGAAGTAGCGCGACAGACGCATCGGTGGCTTTCCGGAAAATGTCGGGACGTGCGGGGGAAACGAACGGGTCCCGTGATGTTGAAGGCGCTACATAGTGCGGACCGCGCGAAAGGGGAACCCGGTTCCACACGACCCGCTGCCGCGAACGTGTGCAGTGCAGCACAATCTTTCGGCGGATTGTGTCAGATTCGTCGTGACAGGTCCGCCATGCTTCGCTAAAAAATTCGCACAAAGCGCGGCCGGGCCAAGGACCCGGTTGCCGACGCGGTCAAAGTCTCGGGAGGATGCGATCCGGGCGCGCGCAGGCGCTGCCGCCGGAATACCGGAAAAGGATCGATGAACGCGAACAGTTGCAAGGCTTCGGCCTTGCATTTTTTTTTGGCCGGTCAGTCGAACTCCGGCACGATATGCGGCAGGTCCTCGATGCCGTAGCCGAGGACGACGGTCACCAGGTAGAACAGGGCGAAGATCACCAGCGCCACGATGGTGTTGGTGATGAAGACGCGGCCGATGTGGCGGCCGGCCGGCGCGCTGGCCACGGTTCCCGGCGTCACCTCGCCGGCCTCCTCCTGCGTACGCAGGCCACGCGACAGCAGCGCGAACAGGCTGACCCACCAGATGATGAAGAAGACGGCGGCAAGCGTCAGCCAGCTCATCGTTCAGACCTCCTCCAGTTCGATCAGTGTGCCGGCGAAATCCCTGGGATGCAGGAACAGAACCGGCTTGCCGTGCGCGCCGGTCTTCGGCGTGCCGTCGCCGAGCACGCGTGCGCCGGCGGCTCGCAGCCGGTCACGGGCGGCGAGGATGTCGTCGACCTCGTAGCAGACATGATGCATGCCGCC
>JBATNB010000110.1:0-5729 GCA_049290135.1 Rhizobiaceae bacterium | reverse complement strand
CGCTCCCGTCCTGAGGCCTGGCTCCCATCGGGATCATGTCTCCGTTCCACCACGGAACAGATATTCCACACATGGCCGGGCGCGGCAATCGCGCCGCGCCATGCCGGCCGGGTTCAGCCGAGGATTTCGGCGATGTCGACCGCCCGGCGCTCGGCCACCGACCGGAGCGCCGCATCGGCGAGCGCCAGCGCGATCATGCCGTCCTCGCCGGTCGGCTTCGGCTTCTTGCAGGCGCCCACCGCGGCGATGAACGCGGCAATCTCCGCCGCGTAGGCATCCGTGTAGCGCGTCATGAAGAAATCGTGCAGCGGCGGCCGGGTGTAGCCGTCGGCATTGGCCACCTCGATGGAGACGGGCCGCTGGTTCTCGGCCGAGACGACGCCCTTCGAGCCATGGACCTCGACGCGCTGGTCGTAGCCATAGGTGGCGCGGCGGGAGTTGGAGATGGTGCATTGCCGGCCGGACTTCGTGGTCAGCACCACCGAGACGGTGTCGTAGTCGCCAAGCTTGCCGATGGCCTTGTCCACCAGCACCGAGGCGGTGGCGAAGATCGAGACCGGATCCTCGCCGAGCATGAACCGCGCCATGTCGAAATCATGGATCGTCATGTCGCGGAAGATGCCGCCCGAGCGCCGGATATAGTCCGCCGGCGGCGCCCCGGGATCGCGCGAGGTGATGACCACCTGTTCCACCGCGCCGATCCGCCCGTCGTCGATGGCCTTGCGCACGGCGACGAAATGCGGATCGAAGCGCCGGTTGAAGCCGACCATCAGCGTGCCCCTGGTCTCCTTGACCACGGCCAGGCACTGGCGGACCCGCGCCAGCGAAAGGTCGATCGGCTTTTCGCAGAACACCGCCTTGCGCGCGCGGCAGAACCGTTCGATCAGGTCGGCATGGGTGTCGGTCGGCGTGCAGATGACGACGGCATCGACATCGCTCGAAGCCTCGATCTCGTCGATGCTGCGCACCGCGCAGCCATATTTCGCCGCGATTTCGGCGGCGGCCGGCGCGTAGGCGTCGGCGACGGCGACGAGCCGCGCATCCGGATTCCCGGTGATGGCCTTGGCGTGCACCTTGCCGATGCGGCCGGCGCCAAGAAGGGCGAAGCGAAGGGTCATGTCGGTTCCCGTGTGTTTGCGCCGCGCCGCGCGGCGTGTTCCGTTTGGGTCAGCGGTTGATGCCGCTCCGGCAGGCCGGAGCGGTTCATTGCCCGCCCTTCGCCCCGATCAGCGCTGTCGCCCGGTCGAACAGCGACTGGCCGTCGATCCCGCGTTCGGCCATCTCCGCGATCCATTTGGCACGCACCGGTTCGGCCGCCGCCTTCCACTTGTCGACCTCCGCCGTGTCGAGCGTGACGATGCTGTTGCCGGCCTGCGCGGCAACCACGCGGGCCGGGGCATCGTCGCCCTGCTGGGTCTTTCCCGCGTTGGCGGAGAAATCCAGGCCGGAATGGCGGTCGATCACCGCCTTGAGGTCGTCCGGCAGGCTCTCGTATCGGGCCTTGTTCATGGCCAGCACGAAGGCGGCGGTGTAGAGCGCGCGGTCGCCGCCGAACTCGGTGTGGTTCCTGACCAGTTCGTGCACCTTGACCGAGCTCGTCACCTCCCACGGGATGACGGCGCCGTCGATAACGCCCTTCGACAATTGCTCCGGCAGCGCCGGGACCGGCATGCCGACCGCGGTGGCGCCGAGTTCCGACAGCAGCGACGTGACGATCCGCGTCGGCGCCCGCAATTTCTTGCCGCGCATGGCCTCGATGGACGGGATCGGCTCGCGCGAATGGATCACGCCCGGGCCGTGCACCCACACGCCGATGACATGGTAGTCCTTGAACTCGGTGTCCTTCATGTCGCTTTCGAACAGCGACCACAGCGCCCGCGACGTCGATTCGGCATCGTTCATCATGAACGGCAGTTCCACCACCTCCATGCGCGGGAACCGCCCGGGCGTGTAGCCCGGAAGCGTCCACACGAAATCCACCACGCCGTCGCGGACCTGATCGATGAGCTCCGGCGGCTTGCCGCCAAGCTGCATCGACGGATAGCGCTCGATCCTGATGCGACCGCCCGAATCCGTCTCGATCGCGTCGGCCCAGGGATCGAGGATGTGGGCCGGCACCGCCGATTGCGCCGGCAGGAACTGGTGGAGCTTGAGCGTCACTTCCTGGGCATGGGCGGCCAGCGCCGACAGCGCCGCGCCGATGGCCACGGCGGCTGACAGGAAAAGGCGGGACTTGGTCATTGCGGGCACTCCGATCTGTTTGAACGGATCATTAGCCCATTTGAACGCCGCCCGCACGATTGCCGGTCGCGCAAAAACGACGCAACGTTGCGCAGATCGCCGCTCCGGCGCTCAGCTCTTCACCCGCAGGCCGGCGGGATCGTGTAGTGGCTGCATGGCGATGCGGGCCGGCAGCACGTCGTTGGCGACCACCAGTTCGTATCGACCCTCGGCAAGGAAGCCATCGGTGACGCCCGCGCCATTGCGGACATAGCCGTAGCCGATGCTGGCGCCGATGGTGTAGCCGTAGCCCCCCGAAGTCAGGTAGCCGACCGGCTCGCCATCGCGAAGAATGGTCTCGCGCCCGACGAGGACGGCATCGGCATCATCGAGCACGAAGCCGGCAAAGCGCTTTGCCAGCGGGCGGTCGGCAGAAGCGGCGAGCGCCTCGCGGCCGAGGAATGCCACGTTGCGGCGCATCTTCACCGCCCAGCCAAGGCCGGCCTCGAACGGCGTGTCATTGGGGGTGATGTCGGAACCCCAGGCCCGGTAGCCTTTTTCCAGCCGCAGCGATTCCAGCGCCCGGTAGCCGACGGGCCGCAAATCATGCCGCGCTCCGGCCGCCATCAGCGTGTCGAAGACGACACCGGTCGCCTCGATCGGCACGTGCAGTTCCCAGCCGAGTTCGCCGACATAGGTGACGCGAAGCGCCCGCACCGTCGTTCCGGCGATCATGATTTCGCGCGCATGGCCGAACGGGAAGCCGGCATTGGACACATCGGCGCCGGTCACCGCCCGCAGCACGTCGCGCGCCTTCGGGCCCATGAGCGACAGCGTGCCGAACTTCTCGGTCACGTCGTCGATCCGGACCGGGAGGCCGGCAGGCACGCGATCGCCGATCCAGGCAAGGTCGTGCGTGCGGAACCCGGTGCCGGTGACGATGTAGAACCGGTCTTCGGCAAGCCGCGCCACCGTCAGGTCGGCCTCGATGCCGCCACGGCTGTTGAGAAGCTGGGTGTAGGTCAGCCGGCCGGCCGGCTTTGTCACGTCGTTGGCGCAGATCCATTCCAGGGCGGCAAGCGCGCCGGGACCGCTGACCTCGTACTTGGCGAAGGAGGACTGGTCGAACAGGCCGACATGGGCGCGGACATGGCGATGCTCCTCGCCCACGGGTCCGAACCAGTTCTGCCGGCCCATGGAATAGACATCCCGGGCCTCGACGCCGGCGGGCGCGAACCAGTTGGGGCGCTCCCAGCCGAGCTTGGAGCCGAACACGGCGCGGTGCGCTTTCAGCCGCTCGTAGAGCGGCGACACGATACGCGGCCGCCCGCTCTCGTACTCCTCGTGCGGGAAGGCGATGGTGTAGTGTTTGCCATAGGCCTCCAGCGTGCGGTCGCGCACCCAGTCGCGGTCCTTGTGCAGGCCGGAGAAGCGCCTGATGTCGACGACCCACAGGTCGAGCGGCGCCTCGCCCCTGATCGCCCATTCGGCCAGCACCCAGCCGGCGCCGCCGCCCGACGCGATGCCGAAGGCATTGAAGCCGGCGCCGACGAACATGTTGGCACATTCCGGCGCGGCACCGAGGATGAAATTGCCGTCCGGCGTGAAGCTCTCCGGGCCGTTGATCATCTGCCTGATGCCGACCGACCCGAGCGCGGGCACGCGCGCGATCGCCTGCACCATGTGCTGCTCGAAATGATCGTAGTCATCGTCGAACAGCCGGAACTCCCAGTCGTCCGGCACGTCGCCGGTGGTCCAGGGCTGGGGGTCGGGTTCGTATCCGCCGAAGACGAGGCCGCCGACTTCCTCCTTGAAATAGGTGCGCCGGTCGGGGTCGCGGATGGTCGGCGCGTCCGCCGACAACCCGTCGATCTTCCCGGTGATGACATACTGGTGCTTGACCGGCTGCAGCGGCACGTTGATGCCGGCCATGGCGCCGACCTGGCGGGCCCACTGGCCGGCGCAGTTGACGACGGTCTCGCAGCCGATCTCGCCCTGGTCGGTCCTGACCGCGGTGATGCGGTTGCCGTCCATGGTAAATCCGGTGACGCGCACGCCCTCGACGATGCGCGCGCCATGCATGCGCGCGCCCCGGGCAAGCGATTGCGTGATGTCGGAGGGGCTGGCCTGCCCGTCGGTGGGAAGCCAGCTTGCGCCAACGAGGTCGCTCACCTCCATCAGCGGCCACATCGCCTTGACCTCGCCCGGTGAAAGCAGGTGCATGTCCATGCCGAATGAGCGCGCTGTGGTCGCCAGCCGCCGGAATTCCGTCCACCGATCCGCGTTCGTTGCCAGCCGCAGGCAGCCGGTCATCTTCCAGCCGGTCTCGAGCCCGGTCTCGTCCTTGAGCCGCTTGTAGAGATCGACGGAATATTTGAGCACGCGCGTGATCGACGCCGATGACCGTAACTGGCCGACAAGCCCGGCGGCGTGCCATGTCGAGCCCGAGGTCAGGCGGCCCTGCTCCAGCAGGATGACATCGGCCTTGTGGTCGCGCGCCAGATGATAGGCCGTGGAACAGCCGATGATGCCGCCGCCGATGACGACGATCTGCGCGTGGGCGGGGAGGGTCATGGGTCGAGCCTTCCGAAGTGCGTCTGGTGCCGGTCGAGCGACGCGGCGAGCCTGGTGAAATTTTCCGCGGCGTAGGCGTCATAGTCGACGCCGGGCGCGGCAAGATGGATCCGCGACACCAGCCCCCACAGCGCCTCGCGCAGCAGCGACGCGCATTGCATGGCCGAGTGCGAACGCCGCAGCGCCTCGCCGGGCGCGTAGCCGAAATAGGCGCCGAGCAGATCGTCGGCCTGGCCCGAAGACATGCCCGCGTTCGAGGCGATGCCGGCCAGGTCGAACATGGCGGTGGAAAAGCCGGCATATTCGAAGTCGATCAGCCACAACCGTTCACCGTCATGGATGAAATTTGCCGGCAAAAGGTCGTTGTGTCCGAACACGATCGGCAGCGCGACCTGCTGACGTTCCAGCGCATCGGCCTGCCGCAACGCCCGGGCAAGCACGTCCGCATCGGTCCCGCCGGCCGCCGACAGCGAGTGCACATAGTCGCGCACCACATGGAAAGGCCAGAACATGAAGCCGGGTCCGGTCACCCGCGCCGGCATGTCGCGATGAAAGCGCGCCATCATCGCAGCGATCGCCTCGCCATGCGCGCAGACATCGGCGGCCTCGAAGGTGCGCCCGTCGATGAAGGCCGAGACCATGACGCCCGGACCGGCATGCTCCACGGCTGGGGCGAAGCCGGCCGCTTCGGCGGCCCGTGCCGTCATCACCTCGCGTTCGCGCAGGACGTGATGGAACGGATAGTCCTTGCCGAAGCGCACGACATGACGTCCCGCGTCATCGCTCACCACGAAGCTCTCGTTGGAAAGCCCGCCCGAAAGCGGCGCGATCACAATCGGCCCGCGCCACAGCGGCAGGCTGCGTATCCGCTCCGTCACGCCGGTCATGCCGCGCCTCCGCCGGCCGGATCGAGGCCGAGCCGGTCGCGCGAACGC
>JBATNB010000109.1:0-1587 GCA_049290135.1 Rhizobiaceae bacterium | reverse complement strand
CACGAGGGCCGCCTGGGTCTTCGGCGCCATGCCGCCGAGCGGCGGGTCGCGATCGAGGTTGGTGGGGAAGGAATAGCCCTCCGCCGAGGCCGAAACCGCATTGTCGATCTGCGCGTCGGTCAGCGCGGCGGATGCCCTTGCCCGCAGCAGCGCCGGATAGATCGCCTTCACCAGGCGCGCGCGGTCGACGCTCTCCATGGCGCGACCGAAGGCGGACGACACCTGGAACAGGTTGACCATGCGCCTGACGTCGGCGGTCCGGTTGGAGCCGGCGGCATGCAGCAGGGCCGGCGAGAAGAACAGCATGTCGCCCCGGGCCAGCGGCAGTTGCACGTGCCTCGCAGCGAACAGCGCCTGCACGTCGGGCCGGTTCATCGCCACGTAGCCCGGCTGCCATTGCTGGCTGAACGGCAGGAGCAGGGTCGGCCCGGTCTCCACCGGCATGTCGACATGGGCAAGCGCACCCTGCAGGGTGAGCACCGGCGACAGGAGCTGCGCGTGCAGCGGATAGTCGGCGATGCGCTCGGCGGAGGCGAAGCCGAGATGATAGTCGCGGTGCGGGGATTGCGCCGCGCCGCCGGGATTGACGCGGTTGACCTGCGCGGTGACCTGATAGGCCGGGCCGAGCCAGGCTTCGCTGATCAGGGCCAGCATGTCGTTGCCGTAATAGGCGACGAAATTGTCCGGGTCGGCGAGACCGTGCTTCTCGAGCGAATTCCAGATGCGGTCATTGGCGCCGGGCCTGGCGAAATGGTCGCCGCCGCCGCTGCCGGCGCGGTTCTGTTCGTCGATCATGGCGGCAAACAGCGCGCTCGCCCGGTCGATGGCGCCGAGGTCCGGCTCGGCGCCCTTGAGCACCACGACGCCCGGCCCCGACATCAGCGCCTCGACCAGCTCGGCCATGATCTCGCGCTTCCTGTCGGCGCGCACGATGGCGCGGCGCAGGTCGGCGCAATCATAGATCAGGACATTGTTGATCGCCGCCCTGGCGTTCGGGAAGTCGAGCATTTCGACGCTGCGCGACACCAGCGCCTCAAGGGCGGCCATGTCGGCATCCTCGGCGCGGACATAGATGCGCGCGGCGCGGCGCGCGGCGATGCTGTCGGCCTTCATGGGCGATCCTCCCCCGATGTCATGTCGTTGGTGCGAACTTACGCCCGCTTGCGGGCTGTGCTATCGGTCCGATCCATCAAATATCCATCAAATCGGCACCTTATGGCCCACCATTTCCTCGTCAAGGACATCGCCCACCAGGCCGCGCTCTCGACGGCGACGGTGGACCGCGTGCTCAATGGCCGCCCCGGCGTGCGCGCGCAGACCCGGCTTCGCGTCGCGGCCGCCATCCGCGAACTGGAACGCCAGGAGGCCAATCTCATGCGCGGCGGGCGCAGCCATGTCGTCGACGTGGTGATGGAGGCGCCGGACCGGTTCTCGCGCCAGGTGCGCGACGCGTTCGAATCGGAAGCCGGCGCTCATCATCCGGTGCTGTTCCGGCCGCGTTTCGACATTGGCGAGCAGATCGATCCGGCCCGGTTCGCCCGGACGCTCGACCGCATCCGGCTGCGCGGTTCCGGCGGCGTCGTGGTG
>JBATNB010000108.1:0-4716 GCA_049290135.1 Rhizobiaceae bacterium | reverse complement strand
TGGCCGGGCCGAGCTGCTGTTCGTCGACCGGCCGGGCCATGGCTGGTCCGGACGCGATCCGGCGCGCCATGCCACGCCGCACGGCCATGCCGATGCGATCGCCGGCCTGATGGACCGGGTCGGGATCGGATCGGCGCTGATCGTCGGGCACTCGTTCGGCGGCGCGGTAGCGGCGGCGTTCGCGCTCAGGCATCCGAGACGGACCGCCGGCCTCGTGTTCCTCGCCGCCGCCAGCCATCCCTGGCCGGGGGCAAGGACCAACTGGTATTACCGGTTGACCGTACGGCCGCTGCTCGGGCCGTTGTTCGCCCGCCTTGCGGCGCTGCCCGCCGGCCTCCTGCTGATGGAGCGGACCACGCAGTGCGTGTTCTCGCCGAACCGGCGGCCGGACGACTATGTGGCGCGCGCCGGCATCGGGCTGGTGCTCCGGCCGGCGGCGTTCCGCGCCAACGCCATCGATGTCGAGGGGCTGCATGCGCATGTGGCGGAAGCGTCGCCGCGCTATGGCACCATCACCGCCCCGACCGTGGTGGTGACCGGGGACCGCGACACGGTGGTCTTCGAGGAAATCCACTCGATCGGGCTGGCGCGCGACATTCCGGGCGCCGCCTATGTCGAGGTGCGCAATCTCGGCCACAAGCCGGACTGGATCGCGCCGGACTTGGTGGTGGCGGCGGTCGCGAAGGCGGCCGGCCACGCGGTCGATCTCGACGCGGTGAAAAGCGATGTGGAAGCGCGGATCCGCGACGATGCGTTCGGCCCGGCCGAGCGTTGCCCGGACCTGCCGCCGCCGCCCGGCTGAGGGATCAGATGCCGGAGGCGCCGTCGGAGCCGATATAGGCGATGCGCAGCATGTTGGTGGAGCCGGGCGTGCGCAGCGGTACGCCGGCGGTGATGATGATGCGGTCGCCGGACTTGGAGAACCCTTCCGAATGGGCGATGCGGCAGGCGCGGTTGACCATGTCGTCCAGATCCTGCGCATCCTCGGTGACGACGCAGTGCAGGCCCCAGACCAGCGACAGGCGCCGGGCGGTCTCCACCACCGGCGACAGCGCCAGTACCGGCACGTTCGGCCGTTCGCGCGCCGTGCGCAATCCGGTCGTGCCGGACGCGGTGTAGGTCACGATGGCGGTCAGGCGCAGCGTCTCGGCGATCTGGCGCGAGGCGGCGGAAATCGCGTCGGCGCCGGTGGATTCGGGCTCGGATCGCTGCGCGGCGAGGATTCCTTGATAGTTCGGATCGCGTTCCACCCGGTCGGCAATCGAGTTCATCATCGCCACGGCTTCGATCGGGTACTGGCCGGCGGCCGATTCGGCCGAGAGCATGATGGCGTCGGCGCCCTCGAAGATCGCGGTGGCGACGTCGGAGACTTCCGCCCGCGTCGGCACCGGCGCGGAGATCATGGATTCCAGCATCTGCGTGGCGACGACGACCGGCTTGCCGGCGCGGCGCGCGGCGCGGGTGATCTGCTTCTGGATGCCGGGCACCGATTCCAGCGGCATCTCGACGCCGAGGTCGCCGCGCGCCACCATCAGCGCGTCGGACAGCTCGATGATCTCGGAAAGGCGGGCGACGGCCTGCGGCTTCTCGATCTTGGACAGGATCGCGGCGCGGCCACGGGCGATCTTGCGCGCCTCGGCCAGATCCTCCGGGCGCTGGATGAACGACAGCGCCACCCAGTCGACGCGGGCGTCGAGCACAGCGTCGAGGTCGCGGCGGTCCTTGTCGGTGAGCGCGCCGACCGGCAGGTCGGTGTCGGGCAGGCTGACGCCCTTCTTGTCGGAAATGCGGGTGCCGGTTTCCACCTTGCATGACAGGCCGCGCTCGTCGGCCTCCATGCAGCGCAATTGCAGCTTGCCATCATCGATGAGCAGGCGGTGGCCGGGCTTCACCGATTGCAGGATCTCGGGGTGGGGCAGGTGAACGCGAGCCGAATCGCCCGGCGTCGGATCATTGTCGAGCCGGAACGTCTGGCCCGGCATCAGGAACGCGGCGCCATCGGCGAACTTGCCGACGCGCAGCTTCGGCCCCTGCAGGTCCGCCAGGATCCCGATCGGCCGGCCGACTTCCTTCTCCACGCCGCGGATGCGCTGCACCAGCGTGCGCATCAGGTCGTGGTCGGCATGGCTCATGTTGATGCGGAACACATCGGCGCCGGCCTCGACGAGGCGACGGATCATGGCCGGCTCGGACGATGCCGGACCGAGGGTCGCGACAATCTTGGTCTTGCGCGAACGCCTCATTTGGTCTCCCCGGGCAGCGCGGCGGCCGCATCGTCGGCGGGCGCGTCGTCGGTCAGCTGCACCATCCAGTTGGCCTGCTCGCCGGTGTCGTATTCGCGGAAACCGGCGCGCTGGTATCCGCGCGCGAAACAGTCATTGATGCCGTCGATCTTGAACTCGGCCTCGGCCACGCACATGTTGATCGGGCCATCCCAGCGGCCGCCGCGTTCGGCGTCCTCGGCATAGAGGTAGTAATAGCGCGACGAAAGCGGTCCCTCGATCAGCGTCGAGCAACTCGATCCCTTCACGTGCCACCAGCCTTCCGTCATCCAGCCCGATTCGGTGCGGTAACCGATGGCGACGCCGATCAGGCTCTGCGTCGCATTGCAGACGCGGAAGTCGGCCTGCGCCGGTACGATCCCGGCCGCCAGCATGACCAGGGCGAACGCCAGCCCGGCCCGGGTGGATTTCCCGTTCACGCCCGCACGACCCGCCACATGAAACCGACGATCCCGCATCTTCAAGGGCCCCTTTAAGGAACGCTTCCCGCGCCTGTCAACGCGGCGAACTGCGCTTTTTCAATCGATTTGAACGAACCTGCCGCCCGCAAGGCCCGTTTCGCCCCCTTCAACGCAACAACCGTGTCGAAACAGCGGCATTGCGCGCCGCGGCGAAGGGCGATTATGAGTGGGCCGCACAACCCGCCCCGACACCCGGACCCGCGCACCCATGACGCATACAGGAGACGAAGCGGAAGAGCCATTCCTCTTCGTCGAAGGCAATTCCGCGCTCGGCATGGTGCTGGTGGCAGACCATGCGCGCAATGCCCTGCCGGCACGCTACGGCACGCTCGGCCTGCCGCACGGCGAACTGACGCGCCACATCGCCTACGACATCGGCGCGGAGGGCGTGACGCGCCAACTGGCCGCGCTTACCGGCGCGCCGGCGGTGATGTCCACCTTTTCCCGCCTGCTCATCGATCCCAACCGGGGCGAGGACGACCCGACGCTGATCCGGCAGATCTACGACCGGGCCATCATCCCGGGAAACCATCCGCTGCCCGACCGCGAACGCGCGTCGCGGCTCGAGCGCTACTACCGGCCCTATCACGGCGCAATCTCGGCGGCGGTCGCGGCGGCGGGCCGGGCATCCGGACATGCGCCCTTCGTGGTGTCGATCCACACCTTCACGCCGCAGATGCAGGGCCATCGCCGGCCCTGGCATGCCGGCCTGCTGTGGGATCGCGACGACCGCGCCGCCTCGCGCCTCATCGCGCTGCTCTCGGCCGAGGAGGGCCTGGTGGTCGGCGACAACGAACCCTATGACGGGGCATTGCACGGCGACACGATGTTCACGCATTGCACCGTGCACGGTATCGCCCATGCGCTGATCGAGATCCGCCAGGACCTGGTCGCCGACGAAGGCGGGCAGGCGGAGTGGGCGCGTCGGCTGGCGCCGCTGCTTCTGCGCGTCAATGCCGATCCGGCCATGCATGTGGTCCAGTACTTCGGCACGCGCACCGGCCCCGGCGCTTGACGGGGGCGGATGCGTCGGGCAACCAGCCGGCGACACCTGTCCCGATTCCTCTCGCCGCCGGAGCCCGACCATGGCCGAAGACGACACACCGACCTCCCAGACCGTGGCCGCCGGCCAGCTTCGCGCCTTCATCGAGCGCATCGAGCGCCTGGAGGAGGACAAGAAGACCATCGCCGACGACATCAAGGAGGTCTACGCGGAAATGAAGGGCACCGGCTTCGACATCAAGGCGGTGCGCACCCTCATCCGGCTGCGCAAGAAGGACCAGGCCGAGCGGCAGGAGGAAGAGGCGATCCTCGACCTCTACAAGGCCGCGCTCGGGATGGCCTGAGCCATGGCCGCGCTGTATGATCGAAGCATGAGCACCCTGTCGCGCCCGCGCAACATCCTGGCCGCCGCCGTCATCGCGGCGGGGCTCACGGCCTGCACGCTGTTTCCGCCGGTGTCGAAGGACATCGCGGCCGCCTGCATCGGGGCCGAAGTCAACCAGATCGCCGAACAGGCGGGGCGCGTCTCGGCCATCCTCGGGATCAACAAGCAGATCCCGACCTTTTCGGTCGCCGAGATCGCCATCGGCGAGTGCCGGGAAACCGCGGTCAGCGAGCATACCTGCCTGGTGGAATACACGCTGAAGGCGGAGGGCGGCGGCGAGGAAGTCAACGCCTTCATCACCCAGGTCGAGGCGCTGCTCGGCCGCAAGCTCACCGACAAGCGCCAGCAGCGCTGGGCCTTCACCAAGGGCCCGTCGATGACCACCTGCCGCCGGATCGACTGAACGGCGTCACAGCCAGCCCTTTTCGCGCATAGCCTGCGCGATCATGTCGGCGATCCGGTGCGCGGCCACCGATGACGGGTGATGATCGTCGACATAGGCCGGCAGGCCGTCGAATTCGTCGAGGCAGCGCCCCGGCAGCGCCGTGTCGCAGAACAGGCCTTCGGGGCGCACCCGCAGCAGATC
>JBATNB010000107.1:0-8154 GCA_049290135.1 Rhizobiaceae bacterium | reverse complement strand
GCCTTAGGCGCGGCCGGCTTGCGCCGGGGCTTGGGCAGCATGGCGGCCGGGGGCGGCGCGTCGAACACCGGCTCGGCATCCTGCTGGCGCGGCCGGAAGGTGATGACCGGCTCCATTTCCGACAGCGCGTCTTCCGACAGGTGGCATTTGACGAAATGGCCGCCGCCGAGGTCGCGGATCGGCGGCACCTCGCGATCGCACAGCCCGCCGGGAACCTGCGCCTTGTAGCGGCAGCGCGTCTGGAACGGACAGCCGGGCGGCGGATTGACGGCGGAGGGAATGTCGCCTTCCAGCACGATGTGCTTCTTGACCACAGACGTGTCGGCGATCGGGATCGCCGACAGCAGCGCCTCGGTATAGGGATGGTAGGGCGGCGAGAAGATCTTGTCCGTCGACCCCTGCTCGACGATGTGCCCGAGATACATGACGACCACGCGGTCGGCGATGTAGCGCACCACCGACAGGTCATGGCTGATGAACAGCATCGTCGTCTTGGCTTCGCGCTGGATGTCCATCAGCAGTTCGGTCACCGCCGCCTGCACCGACACGTCGAGCGCGGACACCGGCTCGTCGGCCACCACGACGCGCGGCTTGCCGGCGAAGGCGCGAGCAACGCCGATGCGCTGCTTCTGCCCGCCCGACAATTGCCGCGGCATGCGCGTGGCGAAGGCGCGCGGCAGCTTGACCAAGTCGAGCAGTTCCAGCATGCGCTGGCGGCGATCGTCATCGGAGGCGCCGACGCCGAACTTCTCCAGCGTGCGCATGATCTGCGCGCCGATGGACTGGCTGGGGTTGAGCGTGTCGAACGGGTTCTGGAACACCATCTGGATCGACGAGATGGTGCGCGTGTCGCGCCTCTCGACGTCGGTGCCTTCGATCGGCTTGCCGTCGAGCAGCACCTTGCCGCCCGTCGCCGTCTCCAGCCCGAGCAGGATCTTGGCCAGCGTCGACTTCCCGCAGCCCGATTCGCCGACGATCGCCACCGTTTCGGATTCGCGCGCCTCGAACGACAGCGTCTCGTTGGCCTTGACCACGCGCGTTTCGCCGCCGCCGAAGATCTCGTTGGCGGCGAGCGAATAGTATTTCTTCAGATTGTCGATCTTCAGCACCGGATTGCCGGGCTTGACCGGCGCGTGCTTCTTCAGATCGTCGGGAAGCTTGCGCCAGTCGATCACGTCGGCGCGCACGCAGCGCGTCTCGTGGCGCGGCCGGCCCTCGACCGGGTGCATCGGCAGTTCCGCCGCGTTGCACACGCCCTCGACGAAATGCAGGCAGCGCGGCCCGAAATTGCAGCCCTTCGGGCGCTCGTGCGGCAGCGGCAACTGGCCGGGAATGGCGATCAGCGGCCGCTCGTTCTTGTCGGCGCCCGGCAGCGGGATCGAGCGGAACAGCCCCTGCGTGTAGGGATGGCGCATGTGATCGAACACTTCGCGCACCGAGCCGGTTTCCACCGCCTCGCCCGAATACATGACGGTGATGCGGTCGCAGGTTTCCAGGATCAGCCCGAGATTGTGCGAGATGAACAGCATCGACGTGCCGAACTGGCGCGCCAGATCCTTCACCAGCTGCACGATGCCGGCCTCCACCGTCACGTCGAGCGCCGTGGTCGGCTCATCGAGCAGGAGCAGCTTCGGCTTCGACAACAGCGCCATGGCGATGACGATGCGCTGCTGCTGGCCGCCGGAAATCTGGTGCGGGAACGCCTTCATGATGCGTTCCGGATCGGGCAGCCGCACCGCCTTCAGCATGGCGAGCGCCCGGTCGTAGGCTTCCGCCTTCGACACCTTCTCGTGCACGATCGGCACTTCCATGAGCTGCTGGCCGATCTTCATGGCCGGGTTCAGGCTCGCCATCGGCTCCTGGTAGATCATGGCGATCTTGGACCCGCGGATCTCGCGCAGCTCCTGGTCGCTCATGGTGCCCATGTCGCGGCCTTCGAACTTGATCGTGCCGCCGACGATGCGCCCCCGGTTGCCCATGTCGCGCATGATGCCGAGCGCGACGGTGGACTTGCCGCAACCCGATTCGCCGACGATGCCCATCGCTTCGCCGGGCATGACCTTGCAGGAGAAGTCCATCACCGCCGGGATCTCGCCCGCCTTGGTGAAGAAGGAGATGTGCAGGTTTTCGATTTCGAGGATCGGCTGCGTCATCGTCTCAATCCTTCAACGATTCTTCGCGCAGCGAATCCGCGAGCAGATTGAGGCCGAGCACAAGGCTCATCAGCGCGATCGCCGGGACCAGTCCCTGCCAGATGTAGAGGCGCAGCTGCGCCGGCTGCGACCCGTCCTTGATCGCCGTGCCCCAGTCCGGACTCTCCGGCCCCATGCCGAGCCCGAAGAAGCCGAGCGTGCCGAGCAGGATCGTGGTGTAGCCGATGCGCAGGCACGCATCGACGATCAGCGGCCCGCGCGCGTTCGGCAGCAACTCCCACAGCATGATGTACCAGGGGCTTTCGCCGCGGGTCTGCGCGGCGGCGATATAGTCCCGGGTCTGGATGTCCATGACCAGGCCGCGCACGATGCGGTAGACGCCGGGGCTCGAGGCGAACACCACGGCCACGAAGATGTTGAGTTCGTTGGAATCGATCTTCACCAGCCCGAGCGGATCGGCATTGAAGACGAGGCCGGCATAGAGCCAGCCGCCGAACAGCACCGTCACGCCGGCAAAGACCGCCAGCCGCGCCGGCTGCAGCCGGAACTTCGACACGAACAGCACCAGGAAGAACAGGATCGGGAACAGGAACAGGATGCCGGCCATCCATTTCGGGATCGACGTTTCGCGGATGCCCGGCGTGACCAGCAGGTAGAACAGCAGGATCACCGGGAAGGCGAGCACCAGGTTGGCCAGGAACGACAGGATGCTGTCGATGCGGCCGCCGAGATAGCCGGCCGGCAGGCCGAGCGTGGCGCCGACGAGGATGGCGATCAGCGTGGCGGCGGGCGCGATCGTCAGCACCACGCGCGCGCCATGCACCATGCGGCTGAACACGTCGCGCGACAGCTGGTCGCCGCCCAGCAGATAGACCTTCAGCGTGTTCGGCTCGACCGCGCCCGGCAGCGCGTTCTGCATGATTGACGACTGCTCGGTCGGGCCGAACGGCGCGATGGTGCCGGCGAAGACGGCAGTGAACACCCAGAAGACGCACAGCAGCACGCCCGCCGTGCCGATCTTGGTGTTGAACAGCTGGCCGAACAGGCCGAGGCGCTTCTTGTAGCGCCACTGCCCGACGAGGATCAGCGCGATCACGATCCACACCGGCCAGAACCGGGCAATCATTCCGGCGACGATTCCGAGGAAGCCGACGTTTTCCATATCAGCCTCTCACGACACGCGGATGCGGGGATTGAGGAAGGCGTAGCCGATGTCCGAGATCAGCTGCGTCATCAGCACGATGACCACCGACACGATCCCGCACGACAACACCAGATCGATGTCGTTGTTCGACGCCGCCTGTACCAGCAGCCAGCCGAACCCCTTGTAGTTGAAGATGGTCTCGACCACGACGACGCCGGTCAGCAGCCAGGGGAACTGCAGCATGATGACGGTGAACGGCGCGATCAGCGCGTTGCGCAGCGCATGCTTGACCACGACGGCGGTGAACGACAGGCCCTTGAGCCGGGCGGTGCGGATATATTGCTGCGTCATCACCTCCGCCATCGAGGCGCGCGTCATGCGCGCCACATAGCCGATGTCGTAGATGGCGAGCGTCATCACCGGCAGCGTGAAATTCCACAGCGACGGCCCCTGGGTGATCGCCGAGGCCGCCGAACCGTTGAGCCAGCCGAGCCCGGTGGCGAAGATCGCCGTGAAGATGATGGCCGACACATATTCCGGCGTCGCCGTCGAGGCGATCGACAGGAACGACAGCACACGGTCAAGCCGCGACCCCTCGCGCATGCCGGCCAGCACGCCGGTGGCCAGCGATACCGGGATCATGACCACCATGACCCAGAACATCAGGATGCCCGTCGCCTGCAACGCCTCCATGAGGCGCGGCCCCACCGGTGCGCGCAGCGCGCTGGAACAGCCGAGGTTGCCCTGCAGGATGCCTGAATAATGCGGCTCGGCCGGCTCGCTGCAATAGCGGAAGCGCGGCGTGGCCTGACCGGTGGCCGGATCGATGTTGGGCTGCTTCTGCACGACGCCGAGCCAGCGCCCGTAGCGGATGAAGAACCCGTCGCGATAGCCGTTTCGCTGCAGCCAGCTTTCCTGCATTTCCGGCGTCGAGCGCATCTCCGTCTGGAAAATCGCGAGCTTCTTCAGGTTCGGTTCGAGATTGACGAAGAAAAAGACGACGAGGCTGAGCGCCACCATCGTCATCAGCATCACGGCCAGGCGCCGGAGTATGAAACTGAGCACGGACGCCTCCCCCGCATATTCACAAAAGCCGGTGCGCTCTCGGTTCGCGCGGATTGGCCGGCCGGCTGCGGGAGGGGCGAATGCCCCTCCCGTCGCGCGACAAGATCACTTGTCGAGCCAGACCTTCTCGAGATGGATCTCGAAGGTCTGGTGCATCACCAGGTTCTTCACGTACGGCGCGTGATGGCGGTAAAGCGCCCGCCAGAACGGCTGCACGATGACGCCGGAGTCCTGCAGGATCGCCTCGACGTCCTTCATGATCTCCTTGCGCTTGGTCCCGTCGGCCACGGCGAGCGCGGCGTTGAGCTTGGTGTCGAAGTCGGGGTTGGAATAGGCCGACTCGTTCCACGCCTCGCCGGTGCGATAGGCCAGCGCCAGCACCTGCACGCCGAGCGGACGCATGTTCCATTCGGTCGTCGACCACGGATACTTCGTCCAGTCGTTCCAGAACGACGATCCCGGAATGACGGTGCGCTTGACCTTGATGCCGGCCTCGCGGCAGTTCTCCGCCATCACGTCGGCCGGGTTCTTCACATACTCCGCCTCATAGGAGAGCAGCTCGAGTTCCTGGTCGCCGACGCCGGACTTGGCGAGCAGTTCCTTGGCCTTGGCGACATCGCGCGGCACCTTGGGCAGCTCGTAATATTCCGGATGGATCGGGCAGACATGGTGGTTTTCGCCCACCGTGCCGGCATCGTTGTAGCCGAGCTTCAGCAGCGCGGCATTGTCGGTGGCCAGCTGGATGGCGTTACGCAGGTCCTTGTTGTCGAAGGGCTTCTGCGAAACGTTGGCGCGGATGACGATGGTGGACGCCGTAACGACCTCCTGCTTCGTCATGCTCATGGCGTCGAGCAGCTTCACCGTCTCGCCGACCGTCTGGTAGTTGGTGTCGACTTCGCCGGATTCCAGCGCGCTGACGGTGGCCGAGATTTCCGCGCCGTAGTCGAGGAACTCGACGCCGTCGAGATAGACGTCGCCGCCCCACCAAGCGAAGTTCTCGCGGCGCTTCAGGGTCGCCTTCTTGCCGACTTCGTATTCGACGATCTCGAACGGGCCGGTGCCCGCCATCTTCAGCGTGTCGGGGTTCTTGTCGAAATCGCGGTGCACGACCAGCGCCGGATAATCGCACATGCCCGGGATGATGGTGATGTCGGACTGCGAGCACTTCAGCTTGACGGTGTGATCGTCGACCTTGGTGATCGCGCCTTCCGCCGCCACGTCGTCCTTGATGAGCGTGCCGACGCGGCCGGCCATCGAATTGCCCTCGGCCTTCTTGTCGGCCCAGCGCGTCAGGTTGAAGACGACGTCGTCGGCGTTGAAATCGTCGCCGTTCGACCACTTCACGCCCTTGCGGACATGCAGCGTGTACTCGGTGGCGTCGTCATTGACTTCCCAGCTCTCGACCAGATGGCCTTCGAAGGTGAAGTCCTTGGTGTAGCGCACCAGATAGTCGTTGCACTGGCGGGTGACGTTGGCCATTTCCGACCAGTCGTACGTGCGCGGGTCCTTCGGCTCCTTGATGATCATCTGCATCTTGAGCACGCCGCCCTTCTTGGCCTCCTGGGCCAGGGCAGCGGTCGGCGCGGCAAGACCGATCATCGAATAGGCCAGCGCGGTCGACGCGCCCATGGCGCTCGCCATGGCCAGGAATTCGCGGCGGTCGAGCCGGTTGGCTTTCGCCTCTTCGGCAAGGGACTGGATCGCTGCCGGAACGCGATCGCCGTTACTCTTGTAGAATGCCATTAAAACCTCCCGTGGTTTGGCCATTCCAAACACTCTCCCGCAGGCGGCTCCCAATGTCAAAAAGCCTCCGCGGCCGTTTGGCAGTCTGCTACGTCGCATTTGCGCAGGGCCGGTGCGAATCCGACAAGAAAGTCGCAAAAACGAAAGTCGCGCATTTCATTGCCGATCGCGACACGGCGCGCCGCCGCCGCGATTGACTCCATCGCGCCGCGCTTGATACGCAGGACCTGTTTCGGGTTTCCGGCTCGCAAGGCCGGGACAAAAGGGAATGCGGAACCGGGGAAACCCGCAAGCCGCAGCTGCCCCCGCAACTGTGAGTGCGGAGGTGCGTCCACAACGCCACTGGGAAACCGGGAAGGCGGGCGCGCCGACGATGCACGAGCCAGGAGACCTGCCCGAAGCGGTCACCATCCGGATGCGGGGACGCTTCCGGGGCCGTGTGTGCACGGCGGTGACGAAAGTCACCGTCGGCGGAATCGTTCCTCCGGCATCGCTCTCCGGGCCAAGGGCCCGGGCACTTCGGGGGAACCATGAACAGCCGCGCATCCGTTTTCCGTTTCGCCGCGTCGACGCTGGCGCTCATCGCCGGCGCGCCGGCGCACGCCCAGGATCTCGACATCGGCGTCATCGTCATCACGCCCGACCGCGCGCCGATCCCGAAGAAGCGATCCGGCTCCAAGGTCGAGACCGTGTCGCGGGACGAAATCGCCGCGCAGGGCAAGCCCGGCCTTGTCGAAACGCTCGACCTGCTGCCCGGAATCCACGTCGCATCGCCCGGCGGCAGCGGCCAGGAGGCGAGCCTTTCGGTGCGCGGCGCCGACAAGAAATACGTCAAGACTCTGTGGAACGGCATCGACATCGCCGATCCGTCCTCCACCCAGGTGCAGGTCGGGTTCCAGCATCTGGGCACGTTCGGCATCGGCGGCCTGGAAGTGCTGAAGGGCTCGCAGGGCGCGCACTACGGTTCCGAGGCGGTTGCCGGCGTCATCGCGCTCGACACGCTCGGCGGCATCGAAAGCGGCCTGCACCATGAAATCGCCATCGAAGGCGGTTCGCGCGGCACGGTCACCGGCGGCTATCGCGCCACGCATGCCGACGACAATGGCCGCGCCTCGCTGTTTGCCAGCGGCCTTTCCACCAACGGCTTTTCCGCCGCGCTCGCCAACGGCGCCGCCCCCCTCGATGACAATCCCGGCGCGCTCGAACCGGACTTTTACCGCAACGGCTCGGCGGGGTTCGCCTTCGACCGCGCCGTCAACGACCGGCTGAGCGTGTTCGGCGCCGGCCTGTTCATCGCCGCGGCCGGCGCGTTCGACGATTCCGGCAATCCGCCGACCGACAATGCGTTCAACGACGGCGCCTCGCGCCAGCTGGCCGGCCGGCTCGGCTTCACCGCCAAATCGCCCGATGGCCGCATGCGCAACACCTTCGCGGCGCAGGCCTACGACATCGACCGCGACCTGCATCTGGTGTCGGCGTTCGGACCCTACGATGCCAACTACAAGGGCCGCCGCCTTAAGGCGGACTATCTCGGCGCCTTCGACCTGTCGGACCGGCTCAACCTGCAATGGGGCGCCGACTATGAATGGCAGGGCGCCGACAGCACCGATTCCTTTTTCACCGTCACCTCCGACAGCGCCGCCACGGCCGGCGTCTTCGCGCAGGCGATCTTCACCCCGATCGAAGGCCTGACGCTCGACGCGTCCCTCCGCCACGACATCCATTCCGCCTATGGCGGCCACACCACCTGGCGCGCCTCCGCCACCTGGGCGCTTTCCGGCGGTACCCGCCTGCACGGCTCGGCCGGCACCGGCTACCGCGCGCCGAGCCTCTACGAGCTCTACGCGCCGTTCGGCACCGGCAACGCGGCGCTTCAACCCGAGACCAGTTTCTCGGCCGATGTCGGCATCGAGCAGACGGCGCTCGACGGCAGGCTGGTGGTCGACGTGACCGCGTTCATGCTCAATACCGCCAACCTCATCGACTATGATTTCGCCACCTTCTCCTACCAGCAGGTGCCCGGCGTCACCCGCCGCGCCGGTGTCGAGG
>JBATNB010000106.1:0-1637 GCA_049290135.1 Rhizobiaceae bacterium | reverse complement strand
GTATCGAGGCTGTACTGCTTGATGGCCGCTTCCACCTGTTCGGGCTTGATCTGACCCTCATCGGCCAGCGCCTTGAGTGCCGCAACCGCGACGTAATAGCGGTTCACCTCGAAAAAGCGGCGCAACTGCACCCGGTAATCACTGCGGCCGAAGCCGTCGGTGCCCAGCGTGATATAACGCCTGGGAACGTAGCTGCGAACCTGGTCGGCAAAGACCCGCATGTAGTCGGTCGAGGCGACCACCGGCCCCTCATGGCCGTCCAGACAGTGTTCGATATGGCTCCGACGCCGGGGTTGGGTCGGATGTAACAAGTTCCAGCGCTCGACGCTCATCCCGTCGCGGCGCAGCTCGTTGAAACTGGTCACGCTCCAAATGTCGGCGGTCACGCCAAAATCATTTTTCAGCAGTTCCGCGCCGGCGATGACCTCGCGCAAGATCGTCCCGGAACCGAGCAACTGAACCCGTGGGCCTTGGGCCTCGCCGCCGTCCTGGAACAGATACATGCCTTTGACGATGCCGTCCTCGGCCCCTTCCGGCATGCCGGGTTGCACATAGTTTTCGTTCATCACCGTGATGTAGTAATACACATCTTCCTGCTCCTGAACCATCCGGCGCAGGCCGTCGCGGATGATGACCACCAGTTCATAAGCAAAGCTTGGGTCATAGGTCACGCAATTGGGGATGGTCGAGGCCAAAACATGGCTATGGCCGTCCTCGTGCTGCAAGCCTTCACCGTTCAGCGTGGTGCGGCCCGCCGTGCCGCCGAGCAGAAAGCCGCGCGCCCGTAAATCGCCGGCCGCCCAGGCCAGATCACCGAAGCGCTGGAAGCCGAACATTGAGTAATAGATGTAGAACGGAATCATCGGCAGGTTGTTGCTGCTGTAGGAGGTCGCCGCCGCGATCCAGGACGACATCGCGCCGGCCTCATTGATGCCTTCCTGCAAGACCTGACCGGATTTATCTTCCCGGTAATACATCAGTTGATCGGCATCTTGCGGCTTATAGAGCTGGCCGACCGCCGAGTAAATGCCCAGCTGGCGGAATAAGCCTTCCATGCCAAAGGTGCGCGATTCGTCCGGGACGATGGGTACGATGAATTTACCGATGGCTTTATCCCGCAACAGCGTACCAAGCATCTGCACGAAGGCCATGGTGGTGGAAATTTCGCGCTCGCCGGAAGCCTTGAGCAAGCGGTCGAAGGCTGACAACGGCGGGATTTCCAGCGCGGTCGAGTGGGTGCGTCGGTTGGGCAGATAGCCGCCCAGCGCCTGCCGCCGCTCGTGCAGATAATTGTGTTCTGGGCTGCCTTCCGCCAATTTAAGGAATGGAATCTCGGCCATTTCCTCATCCCCGACCGGGATCTGAAAGCGGTCGCGGAATTGGCGCAGCGCGTCGGCGGTCATCTTTTTGGCCTGATGGGCGATCATTTGGCCCTCGCCGGATTCGCCCATGCCGTAGCCCTTGACGGTTTTGGCCAAAATCACGGTCGGCTGACCTTTATGCTTCGCCGCCGCTGCGTAGGCTGCGTACACTTTGGTGGAGTCGTGGCCGCCCCGGCGCAGCGCCCAGATGTCATCGTCGGTCATATCGGCGACCAGCTCGCGCAGTTCCGGATATTTGCCGAAGAAATGCTCGCG
>JBATNB010000105.1:0-1784 GCA_049290135.1 Rhizobiaceae bacterium | reverse complement strand
GTATTGACCCTGTTGACCGGCATCGAACCGGAGCGGCAAACGCCGCCCGCCAACGCCATTCTGGTGGCCGAAGAACTCAGTCCGTCCGACACCGCCAGCCTGGATCGGGCCAAGGTGCGCGGTTTCTGCACCACGCTGGGCGGTGCAACTTCGCATGTCGCCATCCTGGCGCGCTCACTGGACATCCCTGCGGTAGCCGGTATCGAGCCTCGCGCGCTGGAATTGCCCAATGGCACGCCGGTGGTGCTCGACGGTGGCAAGGGCATCGTGCGGATGCATCCCAGCCCGGAAGAAATCACCCGCATCCGCGAGACCCAGGAACGCATGGCGGCGCGGCGCAAGGCGGAACTGGCAGTGGCGCACGAGCCGGCGATTACGCTGGACGGGCATCGGATGGAAGTGGTTGGCAACATCGGTGGGCTGGCTGAAGCCGAACAGATTGAGGGTCTGGGCGGTGAAGGCGTGGGTCTGTTGCGCTCGGAATTTGTGTTCCTGGAGCGCAGTTCCGCGCCCAGCGAGGACGAGCAGTTCGAAATTTACAAAGCCATCGTCGAGGCGCTCGGCCCGAATCGGCCGCTGATCATCCGCACGCTCGACGTGGGCGGCGACAAGCCGTTGGCCTATCTGCCGATCCCGAAAGAAGAAAATCCATTCCTCGGCGAGCGCGGCTTGCGCATCGGACTGGATCGACCAGAGATTCTGCGGCTGCAACTACGGGCCATCCTGCGCGCCGCCGCTTACGGCAAGATTCGGGTGATGTTCCCAATGGTCGGCCTGTTGTCGGAGTTGCGCGACGCCAAGGCCATGCTGGAAGAGGAGCGGCAGCGGCTGGGAGTCAGCCCGATTGAGACCGGCATCATGGTGGAAATTCCGGCGGCGGCGATCATGGCCGCCCAGTTCGCCCGTGAAGTCGATTTCTTCTCGGTCGGCACCAATGACCTGACCCAGTACACCTTGGCCATGGATCGCGGCCACCCCAAACTGGCCCCGAAGGTGGACGGTCTTAATCCCAGTATCCTGCGCCTGATTGCCTGGACGGTGAAAGCGGCCCATGACGAAGGCAAATGGGTCGGCGTCTGCGGCGGCATCGCCAGCGATCCGCAAGCGGTACCGCTGTTGATCGGGCTAGGGGTGGATGAATTGAGCGTCAGCCTGCCCACCATTCCGAGCATTAAGGCGCAAATCCGCAACCTATGGCTACACGATTGCCAGGACCTGGCGCAACGGGCGCTGGCCCTGGAAACCGCCGCCGAGGTACGCATGGCCGCAGCGGTCGCCGCCGAGACAGCCGTTGCGCCAGCGACCCCGGCAGCTTCGGCCCTCTCTGCCGCCCCTGGCTCCGCGCCAGCCGCATCCTAAGCGATTTTGGAGATCACGGTTATGTGGCAACACGCATTCGCATTTCTGCAAAAAATCGGCAAGGCGCTGATGCTGCCGGTGTCGGTGCTGCCGGTCGCGGGTATTCTGCTCGGTATCGGTAGCGCCCATTTCGCCATCTTCCCGGATTTGGTATCCAACGTGATGGCCCAATCCGGCGGCGCCATTTTTGGCATCATGGCGATCATGTTCGCCATCGGCGTGGCGCTGGGCTTGACCAATAACGACGGCGTTTCGGCGCTGGCGGCGGTGGTCGGTTACGTCGTGCTGCTGGCCACGCTGGGCGTCATGGCCAAGGTGCTGGGCGTTGAAACCAAGGAAGTCATGGGTATCGCCTCAGTCGATACCGGGGTGTTCGGCGGCATCGTGATTGGCGGTATCGCGGCGACGCTGTTCAATCGCTATTA
>JBATNB010000104.1:0-3877 GCA_049290135.1 Rhizobiaceae bacterium | reverse complement strand
GCCAGACACTGGCGCAGATGGCGATCGCCTGGGTGCTGCGTGGCGGGCGCGTGACCAGCGCGCTCATCGGCGCCAGCCGGCCGCGGCAGATCGTCGATTGCGTCGGCGCGCTCGACAATCGCGAATTCACCGCCGGCGAACTCGCCGAGATCGACCGGCACGCCCGCGAGGCGCACGTCAATCTCTGGGCGCGCTCGGCGGAACGGGCGCCATGAGACACCGGCGATGATCCGCAATCCCGTCCTGCCCGGATTCCATCCCGACCCGTCCTTCTGCCGGGTGGGCGAGGACTATTACATCGCCACCTCCACCTTCGAATGGTATCCGGGCGTGGCGATCCACCACTCGCGCGACCTGGTCAACTGGCGGCTGGTCTCGCGGCCGCTCGACCGCGCCGGCCTGCTCGACATGCGCGGCAATCCCGACAGCTGCGGCATCTGGGCGCCCTGCCTCAGCCACGCCGAAGGGCGCTTCTGGCTCGTCTACACCGACGTCAAGCGCTACGACGGCTCCTTCAAGGACGCGCCGAACTACATCACCACCTGCCAGGCCATCGACGGCGAATGGACGGACCCTTGGTACGTCAATTCGTCGGGGTTCGACCCGTCGCTGTTCCACGACGACGACGGCCGCAAATACTTCATGAACATGCAGTGGAACCATCGCGGGCGTGGCACCGGCGGCAATCCGAAGCATGCCTCGTTCGACGGCATCCTGTTGCAGGAATGGTCGCCGGAAACCGGCCTGACCGGACCGGTGCGCAACATCTACCCCGGCACCGGGCGCGGCCTCACCGAGGCGCCCCACATCTTCAAGCGCAACGGCTGGTACTATTTGACCACGGCGGAGGGTGGCACCGGCTACGACCACGCCGTCACGCTGGCCCGTTCGCGCTCCATCTTTGGCCCCTACGAAACCCATCCCGACCACCACGTGATCTCGACGCGCGACGCGCCCGGCCACCCGATCCAGCGCGCGGGCCACGGCCAGTATGTCGAGACCCATGACGGGCAGCACTATCACTCCTTCCTGATGGGCCGGCCGATCCCGGGTCCCGACGGAACGGGCCGCTTCTGTCCGCTCGGGCGCGAGACCGGGCTGGCCCGCGTCGTCTGGCGGGATGACTGGATGTATCTTGAGGGCGGCGGGCTTCTGCCCCCCGCCACGCTGCCGGGCCTGGCCGACACCGAGCCGGACCCGCCGGCCCCCGCGCGCACGCGCTTCGACGGCGACCGCCTCCCGGCCGAATTCATGTGGTTGCGCACGCCCGAGCCCGGCCGCATCTTTCGCATCGGCGACGGGACCCTGACGTTGATTGCGCGCCAGTCGATCGGCAGTTGGTTCGAGCAGGCGCTGGTCGCCCGCCGCCAGCAGCATCTGCGCTATGCCGCCGAGACCGAGGTCGAATTCGAACCGGCGACCTACCAGCAATGCGCCGGGCTGACGACCTACTACAACCGGTTCAAGTTCCATGCGCTGATGCTGACACACGAGCCGGGCCTCGGCCGGGCGCTGACGATCCAGTCCGTCCCCGGCGACTACCCGGATGGCACCATGCGGTTCCCGATGGGTCGCCCGGCGCCGGTTCCGGAGGGGACGCTGCGGCTGCGCGTCGAAGTGGACCGTCATCGCCAGCAATTCTTCTGGTGCCGCCCGGGAGATGACTGGCAGGCGATCGGCCCCGAACTGGACGCGAGCGTGATTTCCGATGAAGGCGGGCGCGGCGAGCACGGCTCCTTCACCGGGGCGTTCGTCGGCATGGCCGCCTTCGACCTGACCGGCGGGGGCCGGCCGGCGCGGTTCCCCTTCTTCAACTATCTCCCGGTCGCCTGATGGCCTCGCAGCTTTGCCTCTACGAGCTTGGAACGGGCCACATCTCGGAGATCCTGAGCTCCGACCGCCACATCGAGGCGCCGAACTGGTCGCCTTGCGGCGATTTCCTCGTCGTCAATGGCGAGGGACGATTGTTCCGCGTCGACCTCGCCGCGCCGGCGCTGGCGCCGATCGACACCGGTTTCGCCCGCGCCTGCAACAATGATCACGGACTTTCGCCGGATGGCCGCGCGCTGGTCATTTCGGACAGTTCGGCGACGAAGGACTCCTGCATCTACCGCCTCCCGGCCGGCGGCGGCGCGCCGGTGCGCGTGACCGGCAGCACACCGAGCTGGTGGCATGGCTGGTCGCCCGACGGACTGACCCTGGCCTATGCCGCGCGCCGCGACGGTGTTTTCTGGATCGCGACCATCGCCGCCGCCGGCGGCAGGGAGACCCTCCTGATCGGTGGCGACGGCGCCCATTACGACGGTCCGGACTACACGCCGGACGGACAATGGATCTGGTTCAACGCCACGCGCGACGGCTCCATGCAGCTCTGGCGCATGCGGCCGGACGGCGCGAATGCCGAAAAGATGACGGACGACGAGCGCGTCAACTGGTTTCCCCATCCCGCGCCGGCGGGCGGGCCGGTGCTCTACCTGTCCTTTGAACCCGGGACCGAGGGGCATCCGCCCGGCCGCGACGTCGAATTGCGGCTGCTGGACCCGGCAACCGGCGCCAGCCGAACCGCGGTCCGGCTGTTCGGCGGCCAGGGATCGATCAATGTACCGTGCTGGTCGCCCGACGGCCGGCAATTTGCGTTCATGCGCTACACGCGACACTGAGGAGGAGACGGCAGGATGGGCAGGACAATGAAGGGCCCCGGGATTTTCCTCGCGCAGTTCGCCGGCGATGCCGCGCCATTCGACTCGCTTGGTTCCATCGCGCGCTGGGCGGCCGGACTGGGCTATCGCGGCGTGCAGATCCCGACCTGGGACGGCCGGCTGTTCGACCTGGAGAAGGCAGCGGCGTCGAAGACCTACTGCGACGAGGTCAAGGGCGTGTGCGCCGAGGCCGGCGTCGAGATCACCGAATTGTCGACGCACCTGCAAGGCCAGCTCGTCGCCGTGCATCCGGCCTACGATTTGCAGTTCGACGCCTTCGCGCCGGCCGCCGTGCACGGCGATCCGAAGGCGCGCCAGCTATGGGCGGTCGACCAGGTCAAGGCGGCGGCGCGTGCATCGCGCCATCTCGGCCTGGCCACGACCGTCTCCTTCACCGGGGCGCTCGCCTTTCCCTACCTCTACCCATGGCCGCAGCGCCCGGCCGGGTTGATCGAGGAGGCGTTCGGCGAGCTTGCCCGGCGCTGGCGGCCGATCCTCGATGCCTATGAGGAGGAGGGCGTCTATATCGCCTACGAAATCCACCCTGGCGAGGATGTGTTCGACGGTGCGACCTTCGAGATGTTCCTCGCCGCGCTCGGCGGCCATGCGCGTTGCGCCATCAACTACGATCCGAGCCACTTCGTCCTGCAGCAGCTCGACTATCTGGACTTCATCGACATCTATCACGAACGCATCCGTGCCTTTCACGTCAAGGATGCCGAGTTCAACCCGACGGGACGCCAGGGCGTCTATTCCGGCTACCAGGGCTGGGCCGACCGCGCCGGACGTTTCCGTTCCCTCGGCGACGGCCAGGTCGATTTCTCCGGCATCTTCTCGCGGCTGGCCCGCCATGGCTACGACAGCTGGGCGGTGCTCGAATGGGAGTGCTGCCTGAAGTCGCCGCAACAGGGCGCCGCCGAGGGCGCGCCCTTCATCGCCAGCCACATCATCGAGGTGACCGGCAAGGCGTTCGATGATTTCGCCGGCGGGGCGACCGACCGCGCCCGGATCCTTTCGATGCTGGGCCTGAACCGGGGGTGACGATGGCAAGCCGAACGCGAACGAACAGAACCGCCGGACCGATCCGGCTCGGCATGGTGGGCGGCGGGCGCGGCGCCTTCATCGGCGCCGTGCACCGCATCGCCGCGCGCATGGATGGCGACTTCGAACTCGTCGCC
>JBATNB010000103.1:0-3446 GCA_049290135.1 Rhizobiaceae bacterium | reverse complement strand
GTGGGTCGCCGAGGCGTTCGAGACCCGGCTTGTGGCGTTCGACACCGAGACGACCTCGCTCGACCCGATGCAGGCGGACCTTGTCGGCCTGTCGCTGGCAACCGCGCCGGGACGCGCCGCCTATGTGCCCTTCGCCCACCGTGCCGGCGCCGACGATCTTCTGGGCGGCGGTCCGGTCGCGGGGCAGATGAAGCTTGCCGAGGCGCTGGCGATCCTGGCGCCGCTGCTTAGGGCGCCGTCGGTGCTCAAGGTCGGCCAGAACATCAAGTACGACCTTCTCGTCATGCGCCGCCACGGCGTCGACATCGCGCCGTTCGACGACACGATGCTCCTGTCCTACGTGCTCGACGGCGGCATGGGCCGCGGCCACGGCATGGATGCGTTGTCGGAGAAATGGCTCGGCCACACGCCGATCAGCTTTGACGATGTGACTGGCACCGGGCGCGGCCGCATCAGCTTCGACCAGGTCGCCATCGACCGGGCGACCGCCTACGCCGCCGAGGATGCCGACGTGACCCTGCGCCTGTGGCACGTCTTGAAGCCGCGCCTCGCCGCCGAAGGCCTGAGCGCCGTCTATGAAAGGCTGGAACGGCCGCTGGTCGCGGTGCTGGCCACGATGGAGGAGCGCGGCATCGCCATCGACCGGCAGATCCTGTCGCGGCTGTCCGGCGATTTCGCCCAGGGCGCGGCCGCGCTGGAGGAGGACATCTACCGCCTCGCCGGCGAGCGCTTCACCATCGGCTCGCCCAGGCAGCTGGGCGACATCCTGTTCGACCGGATGGGCCTGCCTGGCGGGGCGAAGACCAAGACGGGCCAGTGGTCGACCACCGCCTCGGTGCTGGAGGACCTGGCCGCCGAGGGCCATGAGCTGCCGCGCCGCATCGTCGACTGGCGCCAGCTGACCAAGCTGAAGAGCACCTACACCGACGCGCTCCCCGGATTTGTCCATCCTTCTACGCAGCGCGTCCACACCTCCTATGCGATGGCGGCCACCACGACCGGGCGGTTGTCATCCTCGGAACCGAATTTGCAGAACATCCCGGTCCGCACCCCGGAAGGGCGCAGGATCCGCACCGCCTTCGTCCCCGAACCGGGCCATGTGCTGATCTCGGCCGACTACAGCCAGATCGAGCTGCGCGTGCTCGCCCACGTCGCCGACATTGCGCAATTGCGCAAGGCGTTCGAGGACGGCATCGACATCCATGCCATGACCGCGTCGGAGATGTTCGGCGTCCCGGTCGAGGGCATGCCGCCGGAAGTGCGCCGCCGCGCCAAGGCGATCAATTTCGGCATCATCTACGGCATCTCGGCCTTCGGTCTGGCAAACCAGCTGTCGATCCCGCGCGAGGAGGCCGGCGAGTACATCAAGCGCTACTTCGAACGCTTCCCCGGCATCCGCGACTACATGGAGGCGGCCAAGGCGCAGGCGCGCGACCGCGGCTATGTCGAGACGATCTTCGGCCGGCGCGCCCATTATCCGGAAATCCGGGCGCCGAACCCGCAGGTGCGCGCCTTCAACGAGCGCGCCGCCATCAATGCGCCGATCCAGGGTTCGGCCGCCGACATCATCCGCCGCGCCATGGTGCGCATGGACGGCGCGATCGATGCCGCCGGCCTCGCCGCCAGGATGCTTCTGCAGGTCCACGACGAACTGGTGTTCGAGGCGCCCGAGGCCGAAGCCGAACAGGCAATCGCGGTCATCCGTCCGGTCATGGAGCACGCCGCGATGCCGGCGATCGACCTGGCCGTGCCGCTGAAGGTCGACGCCCGCGCCGCGAGGAACTGGGACGAGGCGCATTGAGGAGCGGACGTCTTTGGCGATCATGACCCCAAGGAATCGCCCGCGCCGGCCACAAACTTTCGAAAACCTTTCTCGCGTCCGCTTCAAAATCTGGCCAAACTGGTCTTGGATGGTCGCTGGAAGGGCATGAACCGGCTTGGGAGTCACGTGGATGCAATCGACCCGTAACCGCACACTCCGGCGCGCCGCGTCGGTTCTTGCCCTGACGCTCGGCGTCGCCGCCGCGACGCCGGCGGCAGCGGAGCGCTACGCCGTGCTCGTCGGCGTGACCAAGTACCCGAATCTCGCGCCGAAGAACTGGCTGGTCGGCCCGGCCAACGACGCCGCCCTCATGCGCGACTTCCTGGTCGGCGAGGCCGGGTTCGATCGCGGCAACATCACCGTGCTCGCCGACGACGCGCCGGATGCGCAAGGGTCGCCCACGCACGACGCCATCCGAACGACGCTGAAGGCCGTGGCCGAGAAGGCCGGCAAGGACGATTTCGTCTACCTGCATTTCGGTGGGCACGGTTTCCAGCAGCCCGCGCTCGATCCCGCCAGCGAAACCGATGGCAAGGACGAGATCTTCCTGCCCGCCGACGTGAAGCTGCCCGGCGACGACAAGCGACTGCCCAATGCCTACATCGACGATGAGGTGAAGGCCGATCTCGACGCCATCCGCGCCACGGGCGCCTTCGTCTGGGTCGTCTTCGACGCCTGCCACTCCTCCACCGCCACGCGCGCCGCCTTTGGCGGCGACGAGGCCGAACGCAAGATCGACTGGGAGGATCTTGGCGTCGAGGCACCAAAATATGCCGAGGAGGGCTCCCGCGCCATCGGCGGGCGTGAAAACGCGCTGTCGGCGGAGGAAACGTCGGCCGAAGGCGCCGGCAAGGGCGGACTGGTCGCCTTCTATGCGGCGCAGACGGTCGAGACCACGCCGGAAATGCCGCTGCCGCCCGGCGTCGAGGGTGCGCCGCGCCAGGGCCTGTTCTCCTACACCATCGCCCGCGAACTCGCGGCCAATCCGAACGTCACCTATCGCCAGCTCGGCGAGGCGGTGCTGCAGGCCTATTCCGGCCTGAACCGCACCAAGCCGACGCCGATGTTCGAGGGCGATCTCGACAAGCAGGTGTTCAACAATGCCGACCAGGAGCGCGTGCTGCAGTGGAAGGTCGATGCCGCGTCCGGCAAGCCGGTGATCCCGGCCGGCGCCCTGCATCGCATCGCGCCGGGCGCCAAGCTCGCCATCCTCGCCCGGCCGGGCGACAAGGACGAGGACGCGCTCGGCTTCGTCGCCGCCGCGACGGTGACCAATTTCTCCTCGACCCTCACCGAACTCGCCGCGTCCGACCCGGATGCCGGCAAGGCGATCCGGCTTGCCGACGTGCCGAAGGACGCCTTCGCGCGGCTTGCCGAAACCCCGGTCGATTTCACCCTCTCGGTGGCGCGGGCCGACGACGGGGCGCACCCGGCGGAAGCTGCCGCGCTCAACGCCCGTGTCGAGAAGCTCGCGGCCGACGGCGAGGCGCCGATCAACATCCGGGTCGTCGACAGCGCCGCCGCCGCCGACATCCGCCTGGCCGTGCTGTCGGAGCGCGACATCGACGAAACGGCCGCCGGCGACCGGCCGCTGGCCTGGTTCCTGCCGCCCTCGGGCGAGGTG
>JBATNB010000102.1:0-1516 GCA_049290135.1 Rhizobiaceae bacterium | reverse complement strand
GGCTGACCGGTCCTCAGCTGCCGCTGTTCGCCAAGTTCTTCAACAATTGGCCTGGGTGCGACCAGACGGGCTGGGCGGGTTGCGCCGGAGAGTCCACCGCGCCCTACGACTGTCCCGAAAAATACGTCTGCAACGCCGCGGTCACGAACACCGTCGCGAACGCCGCCAAGTACCTCGAGAAGCTCGACCACTTGTGGTGGCACCCGTGCCGTCTGATCGACCACACGTTGACCAACGGCTGCCCGAACCGGGCAATCACGAACTGCGTGGCCGACGGTACGACCGGCAGCTACTTCCCGTGGGAAGGCTTGGTGTTCGATCTCGGCGGGCCGTCGAACAAGGTGGCCATCTTCGCCCAAAACGATCACGGCCCGCAGCCCTGCGAGTCCGTCGAGTACACGATCTACCTCAGCGACAACCCACTGGCGAAAGACGCCGTGGAGGATCCCGCGACCACCGGCACCGATCCGCAGAAGTGGAATCGTGCGGTGCTGCAACAGATCTTCACCCACGGCTGGTTCACAACGCGCCCGCCATCTCCATCGAATCCGACTTGGGCTGCCTGCGGTGACACCGCGAACTATGCGGTCGAGGACGACTCCTTCGTGCAGGTGCACGGGCTGCCCTGCGGCATCACCTTCCGCTACGCGTCCATCGTCGCCGGCTACGATGGCAAGGAGTTCCCTGCCTGCTCGTACCACTCGCAGGAAGGGGAAGTGGACGCGGTCGCCGGCCTGACAGAAGAGGGAAGCGGCGTCTGCCCCGACGCCGACAAGGACGGCTTCGTCGACTGCAGCTGCCCCGGCGCGACCTTGCCCTGCGACTGCAACGACGCCGACCCGAAGGTCTACCCAGGGGCGCCGGAGGCTTGCGACTCCGCCGCAGACATGAACTGCGACGGCAATCCCGGCGCCTGCCCCGCCGGACTGATCTGCAACGCCAGCATCTGCGTCCCGGCCTGCAAGGCCGGTGAGATCGGAATTTGCCCAGTCGGGTCGACGTGCCAGGCGACCGACGTGGGATCGATCTGTATCCCGAATGACTGCACCACCGGCGGCTGTCCTCCCGGCGCGGTGTGTGATCCCGCGACCAAGACCTGCAAGCCCGCCTGCGACGGCGTCGTGTGTCCGCACGCGCAGTCGTGCAAAGACGGAAAGTGCGTGGACCTGTGCGCGGGCGTGCTGTGTCCTCCGCCCAAGACGTGCTCCCTCGGTGAGTGCAAGGCACCGTGCAACTGCTACGCGGGCGACATCGGTTGCAACACCGGAGAGGTCTGCGACAAGTCGGGGAGCAAAGAGTGCGTCCCGCCAGCGTGCCAGGGAAAAACCTGTCAGACGGGGGAGCACTGCGACGCAACCGGCGCGTGTGTCGGCTTGTGCAGCGGCGTCGCGTGTCCGCAGGGACAGAAGTGCGACACCACCAAGGGCTGCGTCGAACTGTGCGACGGCGTGAGCTGCGGCGCAGGTGACGAGTGCGATCCCAAGACGGGGAGCTGCGTGCCTTCGCAGTGCAAGAC
>JBATNB010000101.1:0-1877 GCA_049290135.1 Rhizobiaceae bacterium | reverse complement strand
AGGATGTCGCCCTGCCGGAAGGCTACACCGATGTCGTCGCCGAAGCGGGGCATCTGCGCGCGGCGCTTGCCGCACACCCGCTGCCGCTGGTCGCCTGCCACTGCGACCCCCTGTGCGAGAACTTTCTCGACACCGGCGCGCGGATGTGGATCGTCGACTGGGAATATTCCGGCATGAACGATCCGATGTGGGACCTCGGCGACCTGTCGGTCGAGGGTCATTTCGACGCGCATCAGGACGAACGCCTGCTGACGGCGTATTTCGGCGGCGAAGCACCGCCGGACGCGCGCGGCCGCATGGTCATCCACAAGGCGATGTGCGACCTGTTATGGACGCTATGGGGGTTGATCCAGCTGGCAAACGACAACCCGGCAGAAAACTTCCGCGCCTATGCCGACGGGCGCTTCGCGCGCTGCAAGTCATTGATGGGACAGGCAGATTTCGCCCGGCATCTGGCCGCGATCTGATCGGGAAGGGGTCGGGAGAACGGCTGGTCGGAGTGGCAGGATTTGAACCTGCGACCCCCTCGTCCCGAACGAGGTGCGCTACCAGGCTGCGCTACACTCCGTGATCCAGCGGCGCGCTTATAGCGGTGCAAATGCCGCGCCGCAAGCGCGGCGGCGCGGCTTTTTCGCCGCGTCAGTACGGGCTGGCGACCGGGCCGGTCTCGACATAGACCGCCTTGACCTGGCTGAACTGCCTGAGCGCGTCGATGGCGTTCTCCCGGCCGATGCCGGATTGCTTGTAGCCGCCGAACGGCACCTCCGGCGGACAGACATTGTAGGAGTTGATCCAGCACGATCCGGCCTGGATGTCGCCGATGACGCGGTGGGCGCGGGCAATGTCATTGGTGAACACGCCGGCCGACAGGCCGAACTCGGTGTCATTCGCCCGCGCCACCACTTCGTCCTCGGCGCGGAATGAAAACACGCTCATGACCGGCCCGAAGATCTCCTCGCGCGCGATCCGCATGTCGTCCTTGACGTCGGCGAAGATCGTGGGCTCGACGAAGAAGCCGTTCTCGAAGCCCTGGAGCTTCGGCGTGCCGCCCCCGCAGACCAGCCGCGCGCCCTCGTTCCGGCCGATCCCGATATAGTCGGTGACCTTGTCGAACTGCATCTTGTTGATGAGCGGCCCCATCTGCGTGTCCGGGTCGAGCGGATTGCCGAGCCGGATCGACTTGGCGCGCTCCGACGCGCGCGCCACGAAGCGGTCATGCAGGCCTTCCTGAACGAACACCCGCGTACCGTTCGAGCAGACCTGGCCGGTGGAATAGAAATTCGCCAGCATCGCGCCGGAGACGGCGTTGTCGAGGTCGGCGTCGTCGAAGATGATGAGCGGAGACTTGCCGCCAAGTTCCATCGTCGCGTGTTTCATCAGCGAGCCGGCCAGGCCGAGCACCTTGCGGCCGGTGGGCACCGAGCCGGTAAGCGACACCTTGGCGACATCGGGATGCGTGACCAGCGCCTGGCCGACGGCGCCAAAACCCTGGACGACATTGAACAGGCCCGCCGGAAGCCCGGCATCGATATAGACCTCGGCGAGCGCAAGCGCCGACAACGGCGTGTTCTCGGAGGGCTTGAACACCATGGCATTGCCCATGGCGAGCGCCGGGGCGGATTTCCAGCCGGCGCCCTGGATCGGATAGTTCCAGGCGCCGATGCCGACGGTGATGCCGAGCGCCTCGCGCCTGGTGTAGGCGAACGGCCCGCCGAGCTCGATGAACTCGCCATGCAGGCCCGCCACGACGCTGCCGAGGAACTCCAGCGCATCGGCCGCCGAGGCCGGATCGGCGACCAGCGTTTCCTGGATCGGCTTGCCGGTGTCGAGCGTCTCGATGAGCGCGATGGCGTCGTTGCGTTCGCGCAGCAGGTCGG